>CALLLZ010000001.1 GCA_938008005.1 uncultured Marinicella sp.
AGAAAGCGAACATATTGAGTGACAATAACATTATCGCCCGCAATAACTTAATCATTGAAAATCAAATCACTTTAAACAGTGCTGTGGATTTATGTTTTGATGATTGAGAAAATTTTAGTGATTATTTTCTGTATAACAATAACATATACAGCTATTTAGACTTTGCTTTGAAAGAAGCCACTGATATTTCAACTGCACTTGAATTTCAACCAAGCATTAATAACTCCACTCCTGATTACAATCGAATTTATAAGATACGGTCATTGAATCGCCTATATTCGCGTCTGTTCTATCACCTTTTGAATTGCTTTTAAAGTGATGATGAATTTACCGATTTATTTAAATATCAAATATGAGCATTGATTTACGGCCTTTTGAAACGCCAATACAAACACCTGTTTTCAGAAATGATTTTGGATGACATAGGTAAGTATTTGTTTGAAGTTTAAATTTTAAAACGTCTGGTCTAAAACAGAAATCAAGATACTTAAATGCTGAAAAAAAATATTTTTCTTGTGTATCTGCACCTAGCTTTTGCATTACTACAGATAAGCAATTAGTTTTTTTAAATATTTTGGAGATAAATATGTATAGATTTATATGGATGACATTGTGTTTACTTAACTGCCTGGGTGTTTATGCTGAAGAAAGAGCTGATGACACACAGTGGGATGAAACTGAGTGGTTTGAAAGTTATGAAACCAGGTCGCAATTAGACCAAAAACAAAAAAAGCATTCCAAGGGTTTAAGCTTTGCTGTTATTGGTTTTGATGGTGGAAACCCTAATTGTACTTTTATTGCTGGACCGGGTGTAGTTCAAACTGTTATTGATGCAGGTTATGAGGAGATTCGATTGGTCAGAGGTACTCACAGTGGCAATATCGATATTTCTGATCAAAGCATCAACATCAAAGGCAAGTATGCCACTTGTGTCGCTGCACAGCTTGATACTCCGAGTGAACAGCCTACACACATCAGTACCTTATCAGGTGTATCCGGAGCCGCTTTGCCCACAGTCAGAATCTCAGGTAACAGCCAGAGAAATATGGTGTTATTTAAAAACTTAGAAATCATTGGTGGTGAAGTCGCTCAATTTCTCACTGGTGGTGGTATAGATGTTAGGTTGGCTGATGTGAATTTAACCCTTGATACCGTTCAGGTGAGAAATAATCAAGGACGTTTGGGCGGTGGCCTTTCAATATCTTTCGATTCAACCAATGTATCTCTGATAGATTCTTTGATTGCTTTAAATACGTCGTTGGAAGGTGGTGGGGTTTATTGTTCAGGTGCTGAGACAACTATCAACATGCGCGACACAGGTCCGGAAAACCCATCTGGTATAGCTTTGAATGAAGCAACCGATGGTAACGGTGGTGGCCTTTATATTGAGAATGGCTGTGATTTCCAAAGCACCAGTGGATCTTATGGTTCAGCTGCATCAGGCGGTCTTGATTTAAATGGTATTGTTGCAAACTCTGCGACTAATCGTGGCGGGGGTGTTTACGCGCGTACAGGTGCTCAAGTTACTTTGGACGGCGCTCGCAAATGCGGTAATATATTTTGTAGCGGCAACAATGATTCAAACGTACGGGTAAGTGCTAACACAGCTGATTCTGATGATGATAACGATGGTTCTGGTGGAGGTATTTACGCCACTGGTGAGAATACAACGGTTAGCTTAACCAATGCGGTGATTGCTGATAACAGCGCCTTTAATGGCGGTGGCTTCTCAGCAACTGATAAGGCGGACATACTGATGTCTAGCTTTTACACCTCTGAGTTGACCTTTCCCCCACCTCCTGGTGACAAATGCTGGAGCCCTGGTTCCTGCAGCCAAATTATTGGTAACGAAGCTGAAGGCCTTGGCGGTGGCATTGAAGTCATAAATGGCGCTTACGCTTTCATAGACAGAACGGTGGTTCAACAGAATCGCGCTAATAATGCCGCTGCCATTTACGTCTTAAGTGGCTCTACACCAAGTGACATTTCAGTGTTTGATATGACAGGCTCTTTGGTAACCAACAATGGAGCGGGCGGTACGGGTGGTTTCAGTGATTTTAATGCCATAACATTAACTGGTGGCCAGGCTTTTATCACATACACCACTTTGGCTGACAATGATGTACAAGGATCAGTGATAGGCACAGGAGCTAATGGTTTGCTGAATATAAGGTCAAGTATCATTCACCAAATGGATGGCCTACCAACTTATCAGGCATTTAATCCAAATCAGAATTCAGGCGCAAGTTGTTTGATTCTCAGTAGTTTAGATGATTTTGACCCCAGGCCTTTTTCTAACATCGTTGCTGATAACCCGGAATTTGTAAACAGAAGTGGTGGTGATTTTCATTTGAGTGATGGGTCTCCAGCCATTGACTCTTGCCTTGTAGCTAGTGCTGGAAAAACAAGTGATTGGGATGGAGATACCCGCGGCTGGGATGATCCAGCCATTCCAAACGATCGTTACTATACACTTGACATCGGTTACGATGAAAACTTTCGTTTAATTGCAGATCTTATTTTCAAAGATGGTTTTGAACAACAACCTTAACCTATAAAAATTAAGAATCAACAAGTTCAAGTCCTTTGCGCTTGTTGATTGAATTCCATCATAATTTTTTAACTATAACAGATCGGCAATTTAAGACAGAAAAAATAAAAATAAAAATATTTGTGTGTATTTTCATCTCTCCATTGCATTACTACCTATGAAATCATTTTTTTCATCTAAAATAATATAGGAGACTGAAATTGCACAATACTACTTACATTAAATACTTACTGCTGTTATCCATCATTATGATGACTGGTAAGACAATGGCAGCTGAATTTTGTGTTTACAACAGCATTGGTTTACAAATTGCCTTAGACACTGCCAGCACCAACAACCAAGCCGATCACATCAAGATAAAAAAAGGTAATTATGCATATCCAGTCAGTGATCAATTCTTTAAGTATGAAGCCAATGCGGGAGAGTTTTACAATTTAACTGTCAGTGGTGCTTGGGTTGGTGGAGCCTTAACCACTTGTTCATTTCAAGACCGTGAAATATACAGCACCACCATAGATGGTAATAATCAAGTTCGTGGCTTATTGATTGAACCAGGCAGCAATGCCAGAGTAGAGATAACTGATTTGAACTTCATCAATGGTTATGTTGCGGGTGGAAATGAAGGTGGTGGGTTATTGATTGAAACTGTAAACAATGATTTGGCCGAAGTCATCATTGAACGTAATACTTTCAGTAATAACTATGCAACTGTAGGTGGTGCATTTAGCCAAAGAAATGGCTACCGCATCGATTTTCAAAACAACCTGGTGGTAAATAACCATACTGAAGACGGTGCTGCTGTTAACTTAGAAAACCGCAATCAACATGGTTTATATATAATTAATAATACCGTGATGAATAACACCACCGATGCGACTGATGCTTTTAAATCATCTGGAGTCTATACCTTTGTTACTGACAACTCAGAAGCCTTCATTGCCAACAATATATTATGGGGCAATCAAATCAATGATATTTGGTTTTTAGGCTATGAACATTTGTATCACAACAACATTGGCTCACAAACAGCACCTGCCGATGTCGAAGTTGGTAATATTTCAGTGTCGCCTGATTTTTTACCCTACGGTAATGCTTATGTACCCAGACACAATTCGGCCTTATTCAACAGTGGCTATCACCTGCCTACTTTTATTCATGTTCCACCTTGGTTTGAAGAAGATTGGGACCACAGAGATTACGATGTTACTGGTAGAAACATTCGAATCAGAGAGTCACTGGTAGATATGGGTGCATTTGAAACTCCTTATGATTTTCCTATTTTCGAAAATGGCTTTGAATGTACAACGGACAATACTCGTGGTGGTTTTGATTGTGATGATCAATAAATTATATCAACCTTTAAATTGACAGTGTCTTACTCGACTCAGGCACTGTTAAACCAATCAATTGCTTTCTGGTAATCTTTTCATGGTTTCAATGATACTCAAAGCCAATGAGTCATCTTTACCAGAAACTTCCATAATTGTAAGCAATACATCACCCAACTCCTTCTCCGCTCTCACAAGATCTCCTTTAGCTAATAACAGCTCAGCATAAACATGTCTAGCCTCCAGTAACCACCTATTCTTACTCCCCCTTACCTCTTCTATGATTGATATGGTAGATTTAGACATTTCAATCCCAGCATCATAGTCACCCTGTTCCAAATATATTTCAGCTAGGCCCTTACGAGACAAATAACTAAATGCGTGTTTTGGAGATAACGCCCTGTCTGCTCGCACAATACTTTCTAATAACACTCTTTCAGCTGCTTCCGGTTGATTCAAAGCTTTCAGATAATCACCTTGTTCTCCCAACAGGCGAATGGTGTACCAGTCATCTGCACCATTGACCCTTTCAGATAACTCCAATGCATTAGAATTAACCTTCAAGCCATCTTCAAAGCGTTCTTGCTCCCAGAGTAAAGAGCTCATCAAAGCAAGTGAACGAATCAGATAAGGGTCTTCAGGTCCCAACCATTCGGTTGCAAGGTCAATATTAATATTTGCCAACCTTTCAGACTCTTCAAACCTTCCAGTATGCCCCATTATATTAGAAAGCTGCTGTCGTAAACCCATGGTTAACCCCGAACGAGGCATATTAGTCTCTGCCCACATCAAACTCTCTTGTGCAATAGATTCCGCGACATCAAATTTTTGTTGATTATTTAACTCTCTTATTGTTTGCAATTGTACTTCATGATATTTCAGGGGGTCAGTTTCAAAGTCAACCATGGTTTTCATTTTTTGTGAATGATGTTCTGATAACTCGACTTCACCAGTAAAGTTATAATAAAACACAAGAGCCGATGTAAAAGTCAATCGCAAATTATTTTCAAGCGGTAACTGGTCAACAATCTCATCACCAATTAACAGTAAAGATTTAGCTTCTTCAAAACGACTAAGCCTAACTAGAGCTGACCCTAAAAAAGCTTGCGTTGATAAAGTTTTTGGATGCATTTCACCCAAATTTTCTATTCGCAACGCATGAGCCTCCTCTAATAAATTAATTGCTTCATTAGGTGCAATCATTCTAATGTAATTGACACCTATGTGGTGAAGCAACTCTGCTCGTGCCAAAGGTTGGTCAAGCAAATTTGATTTCAATTGATTTACTGCAGATTCTAAAATTTCAACAACTGGTGTATTTTTTCCACTGACATTCGGGCGGTTGGTTTTTAATACATTTACCATAAACTCACTCACTGCTGTAGCTTTTTGTTGTTCTTTTTCAGCTGTTTGTCTGGCTTGATTGGCTTGGTAGAGCCCCAAAGAAGATACCAAAGTCGCTATCAACAACACACTGAACAAACCAACAACAACCATTCGTTTCTTACGTTTCTGTGGCGCTGCTTTAATACCGTCGAGGCGTGCTTTAATTTTGGTAGTATCTGGCCGATCCATTTGGTCAACAAACAACATCTGGTTAATCATTTCACGTACAGATTTTCTTAAGTCTGGGCGCAAAACTGATAAAGATAAATACTGTTGTTTTTTATGCGCTTGTACAACTTCAAGCACATTATCTGCCTTAATGGGATATTGGTCGGTAGCCAACTTAAATAGCATCACACCCAAGGCATAAATATCTGATGCAGCAGTTTTGGGTTGTTCATTGAATAATTCTGGTGCCATCAATATCGGGGAACCTGTGGTAGGTGCAGCCATATCTATTTCACCACCAGCACCAAAATCCATCAAGGTGATTTTGCCATCAACTTCGCTCATGACATTACTGAGTTTCACATCACCATGAATCAAACCGGCTTGGTGCACTGCCGACAATGCATCGGTAACCGCAGCAGTGACTTTTAGCAGCTGATCTTCAGAGGCAAAATCAACAACAGAATCTGCCAAAGTATCACCAGGCAATAAATCAGCCCAAAAGCCGACCCGACCGTCATGCATATTGGCACCATGAATGGCCAGCACATGGCGGTTACGAACTTTGGCTAGACTGCGGGCTTCACTGATAAAGCCTCGTGATTTAACCACACTCATTTGCTCTACTTTCAATAGCTTCAGCGCCACATCTCGATTTAACAGCGGATCAAAAGCACGATAGACTTCACCAAAATTACCCACCCCAATAGATTCAATGACTTCTAGGTGACCCCAAATAAATTGGTGCTTTTGTTTGCTTGTTCCTTCATTATCTTGAGTGGTTGTTGTGCCAAAATTTAAGACTGTGTAGATTTGTTCCAGAGTTTTGAGTTGCTCAATATACTCAATATCCTTACCACCGCCTTTTTGATACCGAGCCAATTCAGTGACCCAGTCAACTGTTTCTCCGCTGGTGAGCTGTTCAATTAATCGATCTAATTTCTCATCATCTGCTTTCATAGCATATTCTTGGCTAATTTGGCCAAGGCGCGGGTTACTTTCATACAAGCAGCATTGGCAGAGTTGACGTCTATTGCCGATGCAATTTCTAAGTATTCAAAACCAAACTCAACCCTCAAAATCACCGCTTCTCTTTCGGTTTCGCCTAAACTCAACAACCCAGACTCGTACTTTTCTAATGTCTCTATACCAATGGCATTTTCTAACAAGGATGCTTCAGGATCCATTTCATTAGTGGCCACATCTAAACTATCTTTGATGGCTGAATGACTGCGACGAATCTCCATGCGAATGTTATTTAACAAAGCTTTGCGTAAATAAATCAAGAACGAGCCTTCCCTGACCGACTCAAAACTATTGACCTTTTTTAAAGCACTGATCAAGGTGTTTTGCACCAGATCATCGGTGTCGGATAATTCACGTGCATATGATGGCAACCTGCCATGGGCCCATTTCGTTAATATTGGAATATAGATGGCGCACAACCTTTCTTGTGCCTCTGCATTGCCATTTTTGACCTTCAACAAGAGTGTTGAAGTTGACTCAACTGACTGTATCATGCAACAAACCTATAAATTACATTAATTGTTATTTTAACATTATTTATTCAAAGTCTCGGGTTGGTTGATACACCTGAGGTAAAATTGCCCATAAAATGTTAACCAGTCGTAATTTATAAACCCAATACACTGAACTCACTCAGTGATCATATACCAACGCAATGGTTTTGATACTTCTCGAATAATGATTCTCTTGGCTTCAAGATCTAACTGGTCTGTCTAAGGCCACCAGCCTCGTTTCTGACCAGTCGGAAATAAGCTGGGAGAAATGTGTGGCAAGATTTTCTCCATGATTTCTTTATGAGTTAGCCCTGGAGATGACTTAGGAATCACCTGTAACAAAGCATTTTTCATGTCATGGTACTTTACTGAATCCACCTGTGAAACATGACCTGACGTATTTATATTTTCTATTTCAATTTTTGTGCCTGACTTATTCATCAGTATAAGTATCCTCCGAACATCGAATACAAATCAATATATCAGCCCAATGTCTCCTCAAGTAACTTCAATATCAATATTCTGTTATTTTTAATTAACGATTCTGATAGATTTGGGTGGTTTACTCTATTTATTTGCTTAAAATTGAGTACAAGCACAATAAACTATAGGTAATTTATGAATGCTAAAAATAAAAACACTCACACAAGTATTGATCAAAGTTTAGAGGTTTTCAGCCCTTTTCCTGCCTATCATGATGTGAAGTTAAATAAAATTGACTCATGGCTAAGATATCTGGCAAAGCTCATCAACCATAAAAGTTAAATTCTAAAAGCCACTGAATGAAGTGGCTTTTTTTTATAAATTAAATAAGTTTGTGGGTTTAATCTATCTTATTAACATCCTTGGCTGGCTTGTCCACTGCTGGGAAAGGCTTGGCTTTGAATGATTTGATCGGCTCATCATACATTTTCTTTTCTAAGAATTTCAATGCCGCTTCTAACTGTGCATCTTTACCCTTATATGTTGCATGAGGTAAATTATTCACTTCAATATCTGGTGTAACGCCGTGCCCTTCAACCACCCAATTACCATCTACATCAAACACTGGAAATTCCGCCACCCTTGATATACCATCATCTGAAACACGGTTACGTCCAGAAAGCCAAACACCCGCTCCGGCAGTTTGTTTACCAATAACTGTACCTAAGCCCATGGCTTTGATACCCGCAGTAAAAGTTTCACCATCTGAATAGGTGAATTGATCTGCCAACACCACCAAATGACCACCAAATGTTTGTTGCATGTTGCCATAGGCTTGCCCCCTAGTACCTTGCCAATACATCCAATTGCGGCGCAAAAGCTTCTCCAGCATCAAACTATCAACATTGCCTCCACGATTCCGACGCACATCAACAATCAAACCTGGCTTGTTATAAACAGCATAAAACTCACGGGTAAAACCAGCAAAATCATCAGCACCCATCGCATGTATATGTAAGTAACCGATATCAGGATTACTTTGATTCACTGCACTTCTCTTGCTATCTACCCAATGCTGATAACGCAATCGATAATCATCACGAGTGGTAATGGGTTTAACCATTGTTTTATGTGTTTGTTGACCTCTTTTAAGCTTTAATAAAACTTGTTTACCGACTTGGTTTCTCAATTGACGCCCTAACAAGTCTAATGTAGGAGTCGCGATACCGTTTACTTTTACAATAACATCACCTTTTTGTGCATCGACACTGGCCAAAGCCAACGGAGCCCCTTGTCCTGGCAATTCAACATCATGCTGATATATATACTCAATCTTCACTCCATCTTGAACTTGCATTAAAGCCGCACCTAAAGTTGCAGCTGTAGGGCTATCAAGATCTTTAGCCACATCACCACCACGGACCTGTGAATGCAAAGCATTAAGCTCACCAGTCATTTGGCCCAAAACATCATTCAACTCATAACGATCAGTAACCCGATCTAACAAAACACTGTACTTTTGTTGAATTTCTTTCCAGTCTAGTCCCCTCATATTTGTGTCAAATAAAGAGTCACGATGCATCAACCAAGTATCGTAAAAAATTTGATGCCATTCTTGTTTAGGGTTAAGCAACATTTGCCAAGTTTGAGTAACCACTTTAGTTTCATTAGCCTCTTTAGGGAAAACCTCGGCTGCCGGAACGATAAATATGTTGGTGTTGTCATCACCTGCTTTACGCACCAGCATTTTTCTTCCATCCTGACTCAGCTGAAAATCCTCAATGTTGTCGGTGAATTTTTTTGGTTTTGCTTGAAATTCCAATTTCAATGATTTCATCTCTGGCTTACTTTCCGGCTCGCTGATTAAATCACTCAAATAGAGAAATTGATCATTCATCAACATTTTTGAGTAATTACCCGCTGCCACCGGTACTTGCCACAACCGTTCACTCAAACCTCGCCATTGGACATTAACTCGTTTGGTTTTGTTACTCGACTTACTTTTTTTACCTTTGTTATTTGGCTCTTTTTTACCGGATTCACTATCCATTAACTCGTTTTTTGCTTGAAAAGGAAACTTTCCATTTTCATTCAAAGCATAGGCATAGACCTCTGTTCTGCGATCAAAATAACTGCCCGTATTACGATCACCCCAAGGATGACCTGGAGTGGCATTAAAATTTCTGTCTGATAAAAAATACAACCAATCACCGTCGGTACTGAACGAAGGTGAAAATGAATCATATTTGTCCGAAGTCAAAACTTCAGTCTGACCATTTTCAACCTCATACAATTGAATTCGACTGCGTAAGTCGTTTACATGATTTCTGGATAATGCCAGAAATCGACTGTCATGTGACCAAACCACATTTCGAAAAGCACTTGTTCCAATGTTATCATCCAATATTTTTCGATTCTTCCCTGTCGATAAGTTCAACAAAAACAAACGTCCTGCCTTGTCATCATGAGCCAGCCACTTACCATCTGGAGAAATGTATAATCCCCACCTGAATACATCACCATCATTGGTTAACTGTTTGGCCTGTATAGAACCATCAGTTGCATATTTCCATACTTCAGACTCACCACTGCTGTCATTAATGGCATAAACGCTTTGTCCATCATGACTGATAATGGCTTGTCTGGTTCTCGAATCAAATCCCGTATTAACTTCTACTAACCGAGATTCTTTATTACCTGCGATAACCACTCGGCCCCTGGCTGTTAAAACCACTTGATCACTTTTGCCTGAAAGTGAGGCATGAGTTAAATACTTCAGTGGTTTATTCTCCCAATGTTCACGCAAATGTGGAAAATCTGAAACCAATTTTATATCAATTTTTTGAATTGAATGATCAATCAAATCCAATATTTTAATATCGGGCCCATGTTGAAATACAATTTTAGGCCTTGCAGAGTTGAAAGCCAGTTTTGCTGTTCTCACTTCCCATGTTTCAAATTCAGTGATTTGTTGCGCTTGTAGCTCTCCTCTTTCCGAGTTGATGGGTATAGACCAAATGTTATCTGTTCCACTGGCATCACTGATAAAATACAACTGTTCACCAGAAGCCATCGGTTCACGAATAGAACCAATATGATCAACTGCTAACTGTGTGGCTTCCTGTAATGACCCCAAACGGTAACGCCATAATTTACCTTGTGCACCACCGCGGTATACTTTTACATTATCGGTGGAAACCTGTAACCCAAACCTGACAAAATAAACATATTCTCCACTGGAATCAACTGTACCTTCAATCGCATCTGCCAACGGTATTTGTTTTGATTGCATACTGTTTGGATCAATACTTACCAACCCCCAGCTGCCAGGGGGACCCATACGACTGTTACTGCTATAAATAATCTCCCCACCGGGTGTCCAGCCTTGAACTTCAGCCCTAGAATTTTCATAACTTAAACGCTTCGGCACACCACCGGACCTAGAAATCACATAAACTTCTGTAGCGCCTTCATAATCAGCAGAATATGCAATCCATTCTCCATCTGGTGAGATGGCTGCATTTTTTTCTTCAGCAGGGTGCGTGGTAAGTCTTTGTGTTAGGCCTGATTTAATGTTCGAAAGCCATAAATCACCCTCAGCAGTAAATACCAAGGCATCACCATGAAGATCAGGTGAGCGAAAATAACCAGGTTCTGCCAACAAATCGATGCTAGAAAGAACCAGAATAATAATAAGAACGAATGAAAATAATTTGCGTGTCATATAAACCCTCTTGGAGTGAAAACTATTTATTTTTTGTTGGCGATCAAATTATACTGCAGAAGATGCTAATATCGATATAGGTTAAAAGGCCAATAAAAAAGCGAATCATTTAATAAAATAATTCGCTTAATACCTATATAAGAGACCTTTGCTCGATTCGTGAATCAAGCAAAGGTCTCTATAAATTTATTCAACTGAACTTTTTAAAAATCACTCGACCTCAATCTAAAGATCTCACAATTAAGTCACCAGAATGGCTTTTTAATACAACTTCAGCACCTCCACCATTGGCAGAACCTGAAACCCATTTTTCCAATTTAACTTTATAGGATCTTTTGCTGGAATCTTTTTCTACAACAGGCTCTGAAGTGTCAAATTCAATATCAAAACCCGTGTATATCTCGCCATTGGCGGTCTTGAGTTTAAAGTCAGCCTTGATATCACTGGGCAAACTCAAATCCACATCACCATTGAAACTGGTTAATACCATCTGACTATCCGCAGTGACTTGGTTGAAAGTGGCTTTGATTTCACCATTAACGGTATCTACTACAGCTGAACCAGAAACTGCATTTAAAGTAATATCATTGTTAACATTACTTATTTCAAATTCACCATTAACATTTTCTACCAATGTATAACCATTATTAACACCACTGAGTTTTAAGTTGAAGTTTTTTGGCACCTTAATCTCCAAGTTCATGCTTTGTATTTTACCGCCATAATTTTGCGACTCGACTTCAATGTAATTATCTGATTCTTCAGCAACTAAAGACATGGAATTATTTTGAATCTTGCGTAAACCATTTTTCATTTTTATACTGGAATTCATTTTTTTTTGTGAGGCTGTAACGATGACTTGTTGGCCATCATAACCAATAACTTTAACACCACCGTAAATTTGATTAACTTCCAGTGTGCCAATTTGGCCGGGGTTACTCAGTGGTATCACGATTTCCTCAGTGAACATACCACTGTCTTGAGCAGCAGCGTTTGAACTAAAGAAAGTCGTCGCCAAGGCTCCAATGACCATTATTAATTGTTTGTTGTTCTTCATATTTAAATTCTCCTGATGCCAATTATACTATTGACGTTGTATTTTGATGTCGCCGTTCAGAGTGTGGAATTTATATTCCGGACCCCCATTGCCAACTTTGAGCCGACTTCCAGCGCCTAATTTATATTGAATGCCATGTTCTTTTTGCTTTGATGTCCGCTTTACTTCAGGTTTAAGCATAGATACATCAAATGCAGAATATAGTTCGCCATGCATGGTTTCATAAACCACGTTGGCATCAGGTTGACCAGCAAATTTAATGTTCAAGTCACCATTGATTGACCCAAAAATTGAATCAGATGTAGGGTTTTTTCTATAAGAAATATTGATGTCTTTATTGATCGCATTGACATCAGTTTGACCAGCGACATCAACCATGTCTATGGCACCGTTGATGTTATTAACATTCAGTGTTCTTGCATCTACAGCTGATATTTTGATGTCTCCATCGTTGATGGTTGATACTTTTAAGTTAGTATTTTCAGGGACCTTCACCGTTATATCCATATGATATTTATAGGCTTTCTTTTTATGTTTGCGGGAACAGTCATGATGCCTCCAACAAGTATCACTGTGCCAAATCAATTCTTCTTCACGATCAAAATACGTATAGGGCGAATCCAAATATACATAGATTTTCTCTCCATATTGCTCAAATTTTAATCCAATTTCTTCTATACCTTCATCAAGCAAATTTTGACTGTTGGCAAATACCTGATTAGTCGCTTTAATTAAAATTG
>CALLLZ010000002.1 GCA_938008005.1 uncultured Marinicella sp.
AGTAGAAGTGAACGCCCCAAATGAGCAGTATGGAATTCAAGGTAACCTGACTATGATTGAAGGTGAAGAAGTATTTGTTCATGAAGTCAAAAAAATTGACTTTGTTGAAAAAATAACCTTTTATTTTTCGAGCCAAAAATCTTTTATGTATTACTTAAATATCGTATTGATTTGGTTTATAGCTATGTTTCTTGCTTCAGCGATTTCCACTTTTTTAAATGGTAAGCAAAGATAGGTAGTGCTCTTCAGCGCGAAAAGGCTCGATAAGAATGACGAAATTTTCTTTTTGTTAAGCAAAACTCACTTCGGCTTCGCTCAGTGAGCGGAAAGAAACAGTTCTTCAGTGAACAGATATGCTTGTGGTTAAAAAAACCGTTGGCTGAGCGTAGCCGAAACCTTATTTATTAATTTAAGTCTATGTAATCCAAACTTAAAACTTTTATTTTTGTTCATTGAAGTTGTTAATAAAAAAAGCCAGGGTTAAACCTGGCTCTTTTAATCATTCTAAAAATGCGCAGTTATTTACTGAATACAATCTCACCGGATTTGATGTCTTGCATAAATGTTTTCAATTCATTTTTCACCACGGGGGCTAAGAAATATAGGCCAATGATATTAGGGAAAGCCATAGCGAGGGTCATAGAGAAAGAAAAACCAATCACAGCACTTAAGTTAAGACTTGAACCGATGACAATGAAAACCAAGAAGATGACCTTGAATATATTTTCCTGAGTTTTGTTTTCACCAAATAAATAAGTCCAAGCACGCACACCATAATAAGACCATGAAATCATGGTTGAAAAGGCAAATAAAATAGCGGCTATCGTGAGTACATATGGAAACCAAGAAACTGCGCTGGCAAATGCATTAGATGTCAGTGGAATTCCCTGTAGGCCTTCTGATGTTCCAAGAGAACCAGTTATAACTATCACCAAAGCCGTAATAGTACAGACGACTACTGTATCAATAAATGGTTCATACAATGAAACCAAGCCTTCGGTGATTGGACGGTCTGTCTTTACGGCCGAATGGGCAATGGCAGCTGATCCAATACCTGCTTCATTCGAAAAGGCAGCCCTTTGAAAACCCACTATCATCACGCCGACCACGCCACCCATGGCAGCTGAAGGATTGAAAGCACCATTGATAATTTGACTGAAGGCATTAACCAGTTGATCACCATTCATGGCAATCACAACCAAACCAGTTATCACATAAATAAGCCCCATCATTGGAACCAGCTTAGAGGTTACTTTTGCAATGCTTTTAATACCACCTAGAATGGTTAAGCCAGTAACTACGGCCAACGCCAATCCAAACATCCAACCTTTTCCGGCTAGCATACCTTCAGCCCCACCGGTGATGTTTTGCAGTTGTGAAAAAGATTGATTGGCCTGAAACATATTACCGCCACCCAAAGCTGCACCCACACAAAGTACCGCAAATAAAATCGCCAATCCTTTACCCAATCCAGCAAAACCTTTCTCAGCAAAACCTTTTGACAAATACTTCATGGGTCCGCCTGCAACGGTTCCATCGGCGTTCACATCACGGTATTTCACCCCCAATGTGCACTCAACAAACTTAGATGACATACCAAGCAACCCTGCCAGTATCATCCAAAAAGTGGCACCTGGGCCACCCATGCTAACTGCAGTAGCAACCCCTGCTATATTTCCCAGTCCAACGGTCCCAGAAACTGCAGTAGATAAAGCTTGAAAATGAGTCACTTCGCCAGCAGCGCCTGAGGTATCGTACTTACCTCTGATCAGTTTTAAGCCGACTCCAAATGAACGAAAGTTTATGAATTTAAAGTAAAGTGTGAAAAAGGTGGCTGCCACCACCAACCAAATCACAATAAATGGCGCACTGCCAACAAAGGGAATGGGTATTTCTGTCATGAAAAAACCATCAACTGCATTGGCAACTGGGGTCAGAAAATCATTGATGGTTTGATCAATACCAACAGCCATAGATTGTTTAGAGACAGCCATCAATGCCAGTAACAACAGCCAATGTTTTCTCATGAAGTACCTCTTGAATTATTTTAGATGGCAGTGAGGATAGCACAAGTTGAATTTGAGGTCAGACAATTCACAAAAAAAAGCCCAATACATGCGTTTGGGCTTTGTCAGTTTAAAATCAATCAATTCATAAAGTGGGCTTGATTTCACCTGATTTAATTTTAGCCATGTATTTGGTCAACTCTTTTTTAACCACAGGTGCCAAGAAATACAAACCAATTAAATTGGGTACTGACATGGCGAAGATCATGGCATCTGAAAAGCCAATCACAGCTGATAAACTCATGGAAGAGCCAATCACAATAAAGGCCAAAAATAAGAGGTTATAAGTCATGTCTTGTTTTTTACCGTAACCGAATAAATAGTTGAATGCGCGCAGTCCATAATAAGACCATGCCAACATGGTTGAAAAAGCAAATAACACCGCTGCAATAGTCAAGACATATGGAAACCAGGAAATGGCAGACCCGAATGCTGCCGAAGTCAAAGCAATGCCTTGCCCACTGGTTGGAGTTTCAGGTATAAACCCTGCAATTGCTATAACCAAAGCTGTGATGGTACAAACCACTACCGTATCAATAAAAGGTTCGTACAAGGCCACCAGACCTTCGGTCACTGGGTGGTCTGTCTTAACCGCAGAATGAGCAATTGAGGCAGATCCGATACCCGCTTCATTAGAAAAAGCGGCTCGCTGAAAGCCCACAATCAGCACACCAACCAAACCACCAAAGGCTGACTGCGTAGAAAAAGCACCGTCAATGATGGCGCCAAAAGCTGGGCCAATTTTATCGTAATTCATGGCGATAACGATCAGACCTGTAAACACATACATCACACCCATGAATGGCACCAATTTAGAAGTCACTTTGCCGATACTCTTGATACCACCGATGATGGTGATACCAACCAAACCAGCCACCACTAAACCAAATAACCAACCATTGTTCGCTAGAAATGATTCTTCACCGCCAGTGACGCTGACCACTTGTTCTAGTGCTTGGTTAACTTGGAACATGTTGCCTCCGCCAAAAGAACCCCCGATACAACAAATCGCAAAAACCACCGCCAATACTTTGCCAAGACCTCCCAAGCCTTTCTCTGCGAAACCTTTGCTCAAGTATCGCATCGGGCCACCATGAACATGACCATTGGGTAGTATCTCGCGGTATTTGACGCCTAAAGTACACTCAACAAATTTAGTTGACATGCCCAATAAGCCACAAACAATCATCCAAAAGGTTGCTCCAGCACCACCAATGCCAACTGCCGCAGCTACACCAGCAATATTTCCTAAACCAACAGTACCGGAAAGTGCTGTGGTCAAAGCTTGGAAATGGGTGACTTCGCCAGGTGAATTGGAGTAGTCATACTTACCACGCATCAAAGCCAAACCATGACCAAAAGATCGCAAGTTAATGAATTTGAAATAAATGGTAAAAAAAGTTGCGGCTATTACCAACCAAATCACCACCCAAGGCACGGTAACTCCACCAAAAAAGGGAATTTGAGAAAAGATTAGATTGGTGAACCCGTTGAGGTAAGGACCCAACACCTCATTGATTTTTTCATCAATGCCCTCAGCTAAAGTTGAGCCAGAAAAAGCCAGCAATAAAGTGGTTATTAAATATTTTATCTTCATGTTTTTCCCTTTTGAATTAATTTTTATTTGTTATTTGGAGAACCATTCATTGAGCATACCCGCTTGAATTCGGCAAATATCTTAACTGTTTTTTTATCTTATGGGTAGCCACAAGCTATTTTTTCAAATGAAAGATTAATTCATCACCGGATTCAAAACCATACTGTTTACTCAAACCAGCATTAATTTCTAATACGTATTTCGCTGGTTTAGCGCTGGGATAACTGGGACATCGGGTGTTGGTATTCCTACAAGGTGGCGTATGCTCACTGATGCTGACCAGTTTTTTGTTTTGATCAAAATACAAGATATCCAAGGGTATCAAGGTATTTTTCATCCAAAAGGCTCGTATTTTAGTGTCTGGGAATATAAACAACATGCCTGCATTATCATCCATATGCTCTCGATACATCAAACCCATAGCCCGAGTGTCATCTGTTTCTGCCAACTCAACTACAAAACTGTGGCCGCTTAATGTCACCCTGTGTTGATTGTGCTGACAAGCGTTTAAAAGAATAACCAACAACGCAACAAGTGCAGTCTTTTTTATCATTTGTATCATTTTTTTAAAAAGTAAACTGGAATTTATCACTTAACAAAGCTAAACTCAAGACATGTTAAAAGATAGGGTTTTCAAGTGGATATAGCTGAGTTATTAGCCTTTACTGTAAAAAACAAAGCATCGGATCTACATTTATCGGCTGGTTTGCCGCCTATGATTCGAGTAGACGGGGATGTTCGACGAATTAATCTACCGCCTTTAGAGCACAAAGAATTACACGATATGATGTATGACATCATGAATGACTATCAAAGGAAAGAATACGAAGAAAATTTCGAAATTGATTTCTCATTTGAAATACCCGGTTTAGCTCGCTTCAGGGTCAATGCCTTTAATCAAAATCGCGGCTGTGGTGGTGTCTTCAGAACCATTCCAACTGAAATTCTGACTTTTGAAGATTTGAATTGTCCTGCCATATTCAAGGAATTGATCGATGTACCACGTGGTTTGATTCTAGTTACTGGTCCAACTGGTTCAGGTAAATCAACGACACTTTATTC
>CALLLZ010000003.1 GCA_938008005.1 uncultured Marinicella sp.
CCTGATACACCAGACCAAGTCTGTACAGTCACCTCTGGCAGTGGCAACTTAGCAGGTAGTGATGTCACCGTTGCTGTCAACTGTGTTACCACTCAGTACAATGTGGATGTTTCTGTTACCGGTTTGGCAGCGACCAACTCAGTCAGCTTTGCCAATGGTGCGGATACATTGACTCTAAGTGCAGATGGTACTGGCACCATATCTACTTTGGATGATGGTTCAGCTTACGCTGTGAACATCACCGCCCAACCAGATACACCAGACCAAGTCTGTACCGTCACTTCAGGCAGTGGCAACTTAACAGGATCTGATGTCACAGTGAATGTTTCTTGTACAACCACTCAATACAATGTCGACGTTTCTGTTACTGGTTTGGCAGCGACCAACTCAGTCAGCTTTGCCAACGGCTTAGATACATTAACCCTCAGTACAGATGGTACTGGCACCATTTCAACATTAAATGATGGTTCACCATACTCTGTAAGCATCACTGCTCAGCCTGATACACCAGACCAAGTCTGTACAGTCACCTCTGGCAGTGGCAACTTAGCAGGTAGTGATGTCACCGTTGCTGTCAACTGTGTTACCACTCAGTACAATGTGGATGTTTCTGTTACTGGTTTAGCAGCCACCAATTCGGTTAGCTTTGCCAATGGTGCGGATACATTGACTCTAAGTGCTGACGGTACTGGCACCATATCTACTTTGGATGATGGTTCAACTTACTCCGTGAGCATCACAGCCCAACCAGATACGCCAGATCAAGTCTGTACTGTCACTTCAGGCAGCGGTAACTTAGCAGGTAGTGATGTAACAGTAAGTGTTTCTTGTACAACCACTCAATACAATGTCGATGTATCTGTCACTGGCTTGGCAGCGACCAACTCAGTCAGTTTTGCCAACGGCGTGGATACATTAACCCTCAGTGCAGATGGTACTGGCACCATCTCTACTTTGGATGATGGTTCAACTTATGCTGTAAGCATCACTGCTCAGCCTGATACGCCAGACCAAGTCTGTACAATCACTTCAGGCAGTGGTAACTTAGCAGGTAGCGATGTCACCGTTGCTGTCAACTGTGTTACCACTCAGTACAATGTGAATGTTTCTGTTACCGGTTTGGCAGCGACCAACTCGGTCAGCTTTGCCAATGGTGCAGACACCTTGACCTTAAGTGCTGACGGTACTGGCACCATATCTACTATAGATGACGGCTCAGCTTACGCTGTAAGTATCACTGCTCAACCTGATACACCTGACCAAGTTTGTACAGTCACTGCTGGCAGTGGCAACTTAGCAGGTAGCGATGTCACTGTTGCAGTAAATTGTGTTACCACTCAATACAATGTGGATATTTCTGTAACCGGTTTAGCAGCAACCAACTCGGTCAGCTTTGCCAATGGTGCGGATACATTGACTCTAAGTACTGATGGTACCGGTACCATCTCTACCTTGGATGATGGATCTGCTTATGCAGTGAGCATAACCGCTCAACCAGATACGCCAGACCAAGTCTGTACCGTCACTTCAGGCAGTGGCAACTTAGCTGGAGCAGATGTCACAGTGAATGTTTCTTGTACAACCACTCAATACAATGTGGATGTATCTGTCACTGGCTTAGCAGCGACCAACTCAGTCAGCTTTGCCAATGGCGTAGATACATTAACCTTGAATGCTGATGGTACTGGCACCATTTCAACTTTAGATGATGGCTCCGCTTACGCTGTAAGCATCACCACTCAACCCGATACGCCAAATCAAGTTTGTACAGTCACTTCAGGTAGTGGCAACTTAGCTGGAGCGGATGCAAATGTGAGTGTTACTTGTGTAACCACTCAATACACTGTTGGCGTTACGGTAGCTGGTCTCGCAGCAGGTAATTCTGTGGTATTCCAAAACAACGGTGGTGATGATCTAACCATCAATGCCGATGGCAGCGATACTTTTACCACAGATTTGGATGATGGCTCAGCTTATGCAGTTACCGTATTAACGCAACCAACTGTGCCGAATCAAACCTGTGTTGTAAGCGCTTCAAGTGGTAGCCTCGCAGGTAGCAATGTGAATTTAACAGTTACTTGCACCATTAACCTATATAACATCAATGTTGATGTTACTGGTTTAGCTACCGGAAACGATGTGGTGTTACAGAATAATGCGGGTGACGACTTAACCATTACTGCCGATGGAATCAGTACTTTTGCTACGGCTTTACAAGACCTATCTACTTATGAAGTAACGGTGCTTACTGAACCCACCTCACCCAACCAAACTTGTGTACTGGAAAATGAAGAAGGCACATTGGCTGGGGCAGATGTGACCGATATGACACTCACATGTACCATTAATACATATGACATCAACCTCAATGTAGCCGGCTTGGCATTAAGCAACAGTGTCAGCTTCATCAATGGTGCAGATACCATCACCTTCAATGCAGATGGCCTACAAACCATATCTACTCTAGATGATGAGTCAGCATATGACGTGAATGTCACTGTACAACCTGATACACCTAATCAAATATGTACCTTTGTTGATCCAGATGCAGGAACATTAGCTGGTGCTGACATCACCATTAATGTCACCTGCATCACGGTTCAATACACTGTTGGTGTTGATGTTTCTGGCTTAGCAGCTGGCAACTCAGTGGTATTACAAAACAATGGAGGAGATGACTTAACAGTAGCTGCCAATGGCATCAGTACATTTGCCACTCCTTTGAATGATGGCTCAGTATTTAATGTAACAGTCTTAACCCAGCCTACATCACCCAACCAAACTTGCGTAGTATCAAGCCCAACAGGTAACTTGAATGGTAGCAATGTTGGTTTGACAGTTACTTGTACTACCAACCAATACAATATTGATGTCAATGTTACTGGCTTAGCCACCGGTAACGATGTGGTATTACAAAATAATGCAGGTGATGATTTAACTGTCATTGCCGATGGAACCAGCACATTTACAACAGCATTAGATGACCTCTCAGCTTATGTAGTAACAGTTCTGACTCAACCAACCACACCCAATCAAACGTGTGTAGTGAACAATGGATCAGGCACACTTGCTGGAAGCGATGTTACGAACATTGATGTGACTTGTAGTATAGATCAATACACCATCAGTGTTGATACAACTGGTCTAGCAACTGGAAACTCAGTGATCCTACAAAACAATGCGGGTGATGACTTAACTATCTCGGTAGATGGCACAAGTACTTTTGCCACTGCATTAGATGATGAGTCCGCTTATATCGTTACTGTTCTTACACAACCAACATCTCCAAATCAAACCTGTGTATTAACCAATGATACTGGCACTTTGGCTGGCGCTGATGTAACCGATGTCACACTGACTTGTACCACTGAACAATATGACCTTATACTGAGTGTTACAGGTTTAGTTGCTACCAACTCTGTCAGCTTCGCCAATGGAGTGGATACTTTAACTTTAAGTACTGATGGTACCGGCACCATTTCTACTTTGGATGATGGAACTGCTTACTCAGTGAGTATCACTGCTCAACCAGACACACCTAATCAAATCTGTAGTTTTGACGATCCAGATACTGGGAACTTAGCAGGTACAGATATCACTATCAATGTATCTTGTACGATTGAACAGTACATGGTTGGTGTAGATGTCACTGGTTTGGCAGCAGGTAACACCGTGGTCTTACAAAATAACGGTGGCGATGACTTATCTGTCAGTAGTAATGGACCCAACCTATTTGCCACCGCTTTAGATGACCAATCAGCCTACGTGGTTACTGTGTTGACTCAACCGACTTCACCCAATCAAATATGTGAGGTGACCAATGCCAATGGAACAATTGCTGGTGCAGATGTCACTGATATCACAGTGACATGCGTCACTGAAACCTATTTCATTGGTGGCGAAGTGACTGGCCTGATCAGCGGCAACGGCTTTTTGCTTGATAATAACAATCAAGAAACCGAATTTATTCAATGTAATGGACCATTCGTTTTCAATACACCATTAGATGACTTGAGTAGTTATTCTGTGATTGAACTGATGGATCCTGTGTCACCAATACAGGATTGTGAAGTGACTTTGGGTAACGGTACAGTAAACGGCGATGATGTAATAGACATTTTGGTTTCATGTGCGGCCACCACCGATACCGACTACATCTTCAGTGATGGTTTCGAGTGTCCATAGCACTTAAACAATAGAAGACAGTTCTGAAAAGCTCACATTTGTTATCAAATTTTTTAACAGATGTGAGTTCTCCTTTGACTATAATTATAATGTTATGGTTTGGATAAGAGTAACATCACATGCTCATTTTTAGACAAGTTCAATAACATGTCCCGGTCACAGATACAGTCTTTTTCGGGCGTCTTGTTGATACGTTTAACCTCATAACCTTGATCGAAAATGTGATTGATTAATTTAACCGGATCTGAATAGCTTCTGGGGTTGTATTCCATAAGAATTTTTAATTGGTTATTAGAATCACGTATACGCTTGGATCCATACCAAAACATCTCTTCTGCACCTTCAATATCTACTTTAATGAAATCAATTTGCTGATTATCAGGAATTAAGTTATCTAGAGTGTTACCAGCCACCTTAATAACTTTTTCATCTTTTCTGATAACTGTCGAGTTCTTTTTAAAGTCACCCAGTCGACCATTCATGGTTTTATTATTTCCAAATGTAAATTCAAGTTCTTTGACTTGAGCCTTATAAACAGCGCAGTTGATCAAATCAGTTTTTGATAACATACCATTTACCTCTAACGAATCCTGAATCAATTCGCACAATTCAGGGTTTGCTTCAATGGTGTAGACTTTTCCACCTTGGTTACCAATTAAACCACACATCAATAATGTAAAATAACCAAAGTTTGCACCCACATCAATGACAGTCATACCGGGCTTAATCAGTCGTGCCATACATTCAGTGTTCTGGATTTCCCAAACGCCTTTGGTCAATAAATGACTGCATATTTTTCTGTCTCTGGTATCAACATAACAATGAAAACGACCTAAAATTCTGCAAATACCCGTGTGTTCGCCTAAATAAGCATATTCTGTCATGGCATGGATGGTTTTTAAGTTTTCAAGCCCACATACCACTGTCAGCCAATCTACTGATCAAGAACTTACCATGTGCATCGACAGTCTTACTCATAAAAATTCACAACGTGGAAAAAACAGCTTAAATATTACCATATCAGTGACGGTATCTCTTCGACAAAGACTGGAATAATTTGTATTCATCTTTCATAAACAGTCCATTCAATAAAGTTCACATCAATTCCTTTCACATCTAGAGTTCCGGAAACGCCAAATAAACCGCAGTCTATCAATTGGCTAGAAAATAGATATGACGACTCACTTTTCAATGAAAGGTGAATTTATGATCATATGCAGTAAAGTGATTTGTATGATTTGTTAGCCAAACATCAGTTTTCATTTGGCTCTGCAATTAACACATAATCAAAATGTGTAAATAAACAAGACACTTTAGGAAATTTCTTGTATCTATTCAAAATTTTTTGGCCGCCCTAGAGGCCCTACTTTTGATTCTTAGGTTTTCAAGATCAAGGCGAATAATTGCAGGGTTGGTTACTCCATCTCAAAATTATTCACCAGCCGTAGGCCTAGATTGGAAAACTATGAAAGCCCACAGGGCTTCCTTAAGGAATCTCTGATTAGCAGCCACGAACCTAAGAGTATTTAGTGTCTAAGGCTTAGCCGGTTAAACTTCAATATTTACCAATGCACCATTAAATCTTAAACCTCATCAAAAAAATAAAAACTTGGCGCATAATTAAAAAAACAACCTCAATTTATATTAAGCTATCTGCTTTCTTAATATTAATTGTAATGATCTATTACTTTTTCTTTAATATCATAGGCGTTTTAGTCCCGTCATTTTTTGCCAGAACGCTGTGGAAAAATTGGCACCTACCAGTTTCTTTACCTTTAACTTTGTTTATCGCTATTGTGGTATCAATTTGCGTTTTGAATTTATTGAGCATGTCTCATTTCTCTGATAATTTCGAGTTGCATAAAACACTCATGACAGTACTGGGGATAGCCAGCTCTCCACTGTGGTTTTGGTTAACCTATGAATTTATTAAAAAGAAAAAGCTGGCTTTAAAGTACGTTTTATTGATCTTGCTTGAACCAGCAATAGTTATTGTAGTTTCATTGGTATATGAAATATCAAGCATCTCTTCAGGTGAGGTAATCACTTCAACAAACCACCTTTTTAATTCAGATCAAATGATTGTCTTGAAATTCAGCCTCGTTCATATGTTTTATTCTCTGGGCTTGATTGGTTTTAGTTTGACTTGGTTGGTACTTCATTTATTCAAACATTCAAATCGTACTGTTTTCGAATTAATGATTTTGACAGTTATTTTAAGTCTGCCCATTATTTCTTTTATACTTTATGCCATGGGTGTCATTCCAGTAAGAATAGGTGCACCGCTTTCTATTGTCTTGATTCTTCTTGGGGTGTATCGTTTCCGGTTATTAGATATTGTGCCTGTAGCAAGGGATCAAATGGTCGATGAGATAAAAGATGGTGTTGCAGTACTGAATAAAGAAGGGCTTTTAGTGGATGCCAATGTTTCTGCAATTAAATTATTGAAATTGAATATTGAAGAAGGAACAAAAATTACCAACCCATTACCTTATCCAGATCAAATCAATCAGGTTTTTGATTTGCATAACAGCACCAATCAATTTCAAGAAATGAAATTTACTGTCGGTAAAAATGACGTTCACCACACTGAAGCTGAACTCATTCCACTGTTGGGTAAGCATCAAGAAAAAATTGGCAATTTGCTATTTTTACGAGACATTACGGAGCGAAAAAGAGCTGAAGAAGAAAGGGAAATACATATCGCTAAAATAGAAAAATTAGATCAAGTTAGATCTGATTTTCTAGCCAACATTTCTCATGAATTTCGAACACCACTGACACTCAGCTTAGGACCCATTACAGATATTTTAAATGGTCGCCACGGTGTGATTTCGAAACCAATCAAAGAAGAACTGATACAAATCAGCTCACACAACCAACGCTTGCTGGAATTAATTAACCAATTGTTAGAGTTATCAAAATTAGAATCGGTTGATTATGTTGGCCCCCATGAAATTAATGACTGGGTTGTGTATTTACCTGCTTTGTTGTCGAGTTTTGAAAGTGCTGCTGCTCAGCAAAATATTGAGCTTGTTTTTACCACAGACCTAAACCATGCACCAGTCAATATGCTTGGCGATCACATAAAGAAAATTTTTAGCAATTTAATCTCAAATGCAATGAAAAGCTGTGATGAGCACGGCAAGGTAGAGGTAACTATACTTGAATCCCAAAACCATATTAAATTATCAATCCGCGATACCGGCTGTGGGATCAGTCAAGAAATGTTACCACATATATTTGAACGATTTTATTACAGTGAACATCAAAACACCCACTGGTCAGCAGGTACAGGTATTGGTCTGGCACTTGTTAAACAAATAGTTAATAGTTACGGCGGTCAAATCAGTGTTGAAAGCAATATGGGCAAAGGCAGTGAATTCATAATAGTTTTGCCAATGGAGAAAACAAGAGAGCACACTAAAAGCCACACTGTTAAAGCTGATAAAACAGCTATTTTCGCACAAACAGTTCAAACCGAGTTAAGTGATCAAGTGGTTGAAAATAATTCCAATGCTTCTAAACCATTGGTTCTGGTTGTTGAAGATAATCTGGCCATGCGCCAATATATTTGTTCTCATTTAAATGATCAATTTGATTTAATTGAAGCCGAAAATGGAAAACAAGGATTGGCGCTGGCAGAAGCGCATGTGCCGGATTTAATTGTTTCTGATGTGATGATGCCGGTTATGGATGGCGTCGAGTTATGTCAAGCATTAAAAAATGACATAAAGACCAGTCATATACCTGTTGTGTTGTTAACGGCTAAGTCAGGGGAACAAGATAAATTAGTTGGATTAAACGCACAAGCAGATGATTATTTGACCAAACCATTTAATCCAGATGAACTGAAAGCACGGGTTAATAACTTAATCAAACAAAGGCTTGATTTAAGGGCTTATTTTTCTCAGGTTTTCATAGGCCAGCCCCCTGAATTGTCTGATATTAAGCCAGTTAAACAGATGCCAGAAGAAGCCTTTTTAAATGACTTGCAAGCACTCATGCAAGAAAAAATAGCACATACTGAATTACAAATGACGGATTTGGCAAACGACATGTTCATCAGCCTCAGACAACTACAGCGTAAGTTAAAATCTTTAACAGGAAAAACACCGAAACAATGGTTGTTAGATATGAGGTTAAAACACGCCTCAAAACTGTTGCGAGAAAGTCATTTAAATATCACTCAAATTATGGACCAGTCAGGTTTTAATTCTGCCTCTTATTTTTCTAAAAAATTCAAACAAACTTACCATCAATCACCCTCAGAATATCGAATGCATTCGTAAACAAACGAAATGTCGCAAATGGAATAGCACCCGTCGCTTTTGTTATATCTCACTACAGACCACTTTATTAAACTAACCCTGTGAATTAATAA
>CALLLZ010000004.1 GCA_938008005.1 uncultured Marinicella sp.
CTAATTTACACAATTATGCGATAATCTATATATGAATGAAAAAGAGCACAGCATCAATAATTTTAACGCTGAAGAGTGGGCGCTTCAGTGGCAATTGTTTGACCAAATCATTAATACAAACATAGATCAACAAGCCAGAGTATTACAAGACATCGAACAAAAACACCCCAAGCATTATCCAGTGCTGTTAGAGCTGCTGACTTCACACCGTTGCGAATCCACAGTGTTGGATGAACCGATCATTGGCATTAATAGCACTTCAACTGAATCTATACCTGAAAAAATTGGTGATTATAAAATCATCAAGCCTTTAGGTTCTGGTGGTTTAGGTGATGTATACCAAGCTCGTAAAGATGAAGAAGGGTTTGAACATGTTGTGGCATTAAAAATGGCCCCAGTGGGTAGGTACTCTGATTTGGTTTTAAAGAGTTTTAATAATGAACTCAAGATGCTGTTGAATCTTAACCACCCCAATATAGAAAGGTTATTTGAGGGTGGGGTTTCATCTGACAACATTCCATATTTAGTTGTTGAGTATATTGATGGTTTGCACATTGATCAATACTGTGATCGAAACCGGTTACCTATCAAGCAACGAGTAGAATTATTTGTTCAAGTTTGTGAAGCAGTGGCCACATTACACCAATCGTTAATCATCCATCGCGATATCAAACCCAGCAATATCATGATTGATCAACAAGGTACAGCGAAATTATTGGATTTTGGCTTGGCCAAATTGCTGGATAAAAATCCAACCAAATCGATAGAAGAGGCAACCATTTCAGGCTATATGATGACCTTGGCTTATGCCAGTCCTGAACAAATAACAAGCCAAAATATCACCACTGCCAGTGATGTATATTCCTTGGGGATGTTGCTTTACTATCTGCTGTGTGGCCAACCGGCATATCAAATAAAAAATAACGACTTGGCACAAGCCAGTCAGCAAATTACTCAGAAAGTCCCGCCTTTAGCCAGCCAAAACATCTTCGGTGATGCGATCATCAACCAACTTCACAACTCGCTCAAATCACAATTAAAAGGTGAACTTGACGCCATATTGGCTCAAGCCATCCACAAAGACCCAACACGTCGATATGCATCAGCACAACAATTGGCCGATGATTTAAATAACTACCTCAATCATGAGCCAGTATTGGCCAAACCAGATACTTTGGCTTATCGAATGCGAAAATTCATTCAGCGCCATACTATAGGCGTTTTAACCGCGACAGCTGTCATGATGTCACTGTTAATTTTGACTGGTCTACTACTGAATCGGAGTCATGAGTTACAAAGTGCTTTGCAAGCCACAGAAGAAGAAAAACAACGGGTCAGCCATGTTACGGAATTCCTGATTGATGTGTTTAAACTATCTGATCCACTACAAAATCAAGCAGATATTATTAATGTGAAAGATTTGCTGGATTATTCAAGTCAACAGCTGGAAGGTCAATTCGACGAGCAACCAGCAACTAAAATTAAGCTATACCAAACACTGGCTGAGGTTTATATTAATATGAGTGACATCGAATCCAGCGAGCGATTACTCAATCAAGCGAAAAGTTTCCAATATGAATTAACACCTGTTGATGAGTTGTCCGGCCTATTGATAGAAGCAGAACTGCTACTAAATAAAGGTCAATTCACAGCAGGTTTAGAGTTGTTAGATTCATTTGATCAAAATCATCCAGATGTTGAACTGCCTGTGACTTTAAGCATGCAAATGGGGTTGATGAAAGGCGAATTTTTATATGAATTGGGTGAATACGATTTTGCAATTAAAACCTTAAAGTTTTTTGAAAAAAACTTAATCAACCATGAAGACCCGAATGAAATGCTTAAGGCTGAGCAACTTCAAGCTGACATTCATCAAATGTTAGGTAATGTGTATTGGAAAAAGGGTGACTTTTCACAAGTTGAAACTCATTACCAACTCAGTTTCGATAGCAACTCATCACGCTTAGGTGTAGAAAATAATGCAACCCTCAAAAGCCTGTCTGCATTAGGGATATTGGCGTATGTACAAGGGAACTTTGAATTAGCAAAAAACAGATTTACTCGTGTGTTGAATTCACGCAAAGAACAATTGGGTGCGCATCATTATCTTACAGCACATGCACACAATAGGTTGGGTGCTACTGAATATGAACTCGGTCATATCAACGCGGCAGAAAAACATTATCTTGAAGCCAAGCATGGGTTTGAAACCAGTGGTTTAAATGAATCAATCAAGCTGGCTGGTGTATTGAATAATCTTGGCTTGATCAAAAGACAGCAAACTGAGTATTTAGCTGCTGAAAAACTATTCACTCGAGCCTTAGCAATCGAAAAAAAATTGGTTGATGATGATCATCCAAGTTTAGCAACTCAATTGAACAACTTGGCTTTGACCAGCTATGATCAAGGTGATTTTCATCAGGCACTGAAATTATTCAAACAATCATATCAACTTCAGTTCGACAGCACGGGTTTAAACAACGCCAACATCGCATTTTCAATGACCAATATTGGCCGGACGTACTTACAATTAAATCAATGGGCTCAGTCTAAAGAGTGGATTAGTCAAGCCTTGCGGTTACGTATGGAGCATTTGGGGTCGGATCATTTACTCTATGCAGCAACACTTATGGCCCAAGCTGAGTTGTTATTTGTCACTAAAAGCTACGATGCAGCACTTAAAAATACTGAAGAGGCACTTAAAATCAGAATAAATCAATTAAATGATGGTGACTGGCGGTTGGCAGACAGTCGTAATTTAAGACGAACCTTAAACAAAGAAAGCATTGAATTACAGCCTCAATTTTGTGCCGATGCCGTAATCATCAAACAACGTTTTGGTTTAAATCATCCACGCACAAACCGCACAAACCTACGCTTGAAATACTTGTCATTTCCCGCATGTCAAACCAATAAAGAAGTCAACTGAAAACAAAACTGATATAATATTTAGAATGTAATTTAAACGGAATTTTTTCCATGTCTGACACTAAGTTTTGTAAGAGATGCTTGCAAGAAACTAATCAAGTCGCTCAAATTTGTCCACATTGTAAGATGCCAATGAGCTTCGCTGCCCATTTCAAGTTTATGAAAATCCTTTACTGTTTTTTGTTTTTCTTCGCCAATCAATCTTATGCACAAGAAATTGTACAACCACAAAAATACACGTCAAATAACAAGCAGTTCAGTTTTACCATATCACCTTTGAGCCCAGATGGTTTATCAGGTGCTCACTACAGTCTGACCAACAACGACCAAAAATTATGGTCAAAACATTTAAAAACCAGTGCAGTAATGGCCGATGTATCATCCGAAGGTCAGGTCATTACTTGCGCTTATTCTAAAGGTTTAGACCCTGCATATAACTACACTAAACAATCAAGTTATGGTTACATGCAACTCACATTATTTGAACAAAATGGTGATGTAATGTGGTCACAATCCATCAAGCGTAAACCAAGTATGCGGATGCACAGTCCACCCTCTCCTTATTGTGAACAGGTTTTGATTCAAGCAAAAACAGAGAGGGCTTTTATGTGGCTTTTTCAAGATCAACAGACTCAGTTGCAAGTTATCAATACGAGAACAGGCGCACTGCTTGATAACATCAAACTAAACACCGAACATGCTGATAAATTAACGTCGATTAAGGATATGAAATTTCACAGCATCGATGATTCAGATTTATTGTTACTATCGGTTACAGGCCGGATATATGAGGAAGATGAAGATGGTAACGGTAATTACGGTTATGAAGCCGATGCTTTGTATTATTTATTGGATACACAAGGGCAAATTATTTGGCACAAGTCATTGATGGGTTCTTTGGATATAAGAAAAACCACTGAGTCTGAAATTGCACCATTACAGAGAGCATATTCTGAGCAGGATGCCTATTTTGTTGACAGTGAAGCGATTCAAGTCCGCCGACTGCCTAAAAAGTTCATTACAGAATTTGCCATTACTGATTACAACAAGCAACAACTTCATTGGTATCAATTAACACCCAAGAACAAAGTTAAATCAATTGGCACCAAACCACTGGTTATGGATGTCTCACCATTTGATGTCCAAGTTCAAAACCAAAGCAGTCCAAAATTGCTTCAAAACACAAACTTGACTGCTTATTTGGATGTTGATAAACAACGTTGTAGCCAGAATTATGAAGCCATTGATCTATTGTCAGATGGCAGTTTGTTGTTATATGAAGAGAACAATCATAAGGTCACCCAATTTAAAGACTTACAAAAGCCGCCCACTTTTTTTAATGTATCTAAAGACCTGTTTAAAGATGACTCCATCCAAGAAACGCATATGTTTGTCGATCACAAGGATCTAATCCAGATTAACTTGGGTAAAACCAGTTTTGCACAATACAGCAGAGAAGGAGAATTGCTGGGTGAAAAAGCTTTTAAATCCAGTTGTGATCCATCCAAATACTGCCGTTTAAATATAGTGGCACAAAGAAACTCTAATAAACTGTGGTTAGAAAACAGTGAGTCAGGTGTGATGTTAATTGCACCTGCTGAAGAAAGGTTTACCCAGCAAGCCATAACCCAAAAAGATTCAACAGGTCAGTGGTACGAATACATTTACTCCATCCAAAACGATGACCAAGGGCGGTTATTAATGGCAGGTCGTTATGATGATGTTATCAGTCAACTCTATGTATTAGATGCCAAAGCACAACCTATTACCACCTTGTTTGCGGGCAGTTACTATTTAAACGGCATAACCATGGCTGGGGAATATATTTTCATCAGTGAAGCTGATAATGATGAAATTGCTGTTTTGAACTTTTCTGGGGATGTGGTGCGCCGGTTTCAAACCAGTAACAACCAAACACCCTACTTACTAAAAGCCAGCCGAAATGAACTGTATGCCATCACACCAGATGCGGTTTTAGTTTACGATATCTCAGATATCATGGGTGTGGATTAACTTTGGAGGTACAAGAATGAAAAACCTATATCAACTTATTATTATATTAAATTTGTCTGCTTGTAGCCAACAGGAGTTCACCGATGATGAACTACTTGTTACAAGTGTTAACTTTCTTAAGTCCATGTGCGAAAGCAGGCAAGTATGTATTGATCAAATTGATCTTGCTGCCGTTGACTGTAAATCGCAAGAAGCATCTGAATTTTTTTCATCAACTGCTGACATTGATCCACAGATTAAATCTGGCGCAGAGTTCCAATTTTGTATCACGCAACAAATGGACGATACTTTTATGGCTAAGTTTAACCAAGTTTTTCCGGTCACAGAAGTTGATGGAAAATCCAGTTCATCATCACACCCAGCACAAGATTTTTTAAACACTTCAAACAATCAATCGTATGGATTTTTAAATGACTCCAAAGTGCTTCAAATCAAAGAATCTGGTGGACAATTTGAAATATTAAATCAGTCTCTTCATGCCAATAAAATCAAAGCGTTCATCTTAAAGAATGATTTAACCAGTCAATATGATTCTGTCGTCTTAATTGTTAATGACGATCTACCTGTAAATACATTGCTGCAAGCCAAAAATGAGGTGGAAAAAGCGGGCTTTAAAAAGGCTTCTTTGGCCAGAAAAGAAAAAATGAATGGCGCGAATTAAATGAAAATAAAGCGATTATCTTGCCGCCTAATTGGCGATTTAATGTCATAAGTTAAAAACATTAACAAGTTTTTTTCTACTGCCCAGCCTTTTAGCGCTTGGTCTCGTTGGTTTTTTGTATAAGCATCCAAAGGTCTTTGCATCATGTATTGAGCGTGTGCAATGATCTTACGTGTGCTTTGAACACCTTCAATTTCAAATTCATGCTCATGTAATATCCTTGGCACCTCTTCAGTTTGATGTTCTTCCTGCCATAGGTGTAGAGCTTCAGCAGTATCCATCAAAACAGGTGCTTGTTGATTTGCTATGGCGTTAAATATCCAATCCAATGATTCAGGTACTTCATCACTGGCTAAATAATCGCCTGATGGAATTTCATCGCCAATCATTCGTTCTACCCACTTGACCACATTGGGAGCAACATTCTTTAATGTTTTACCTGAATCTAAATCACGATAAAGGTGGGCATAAAATACACCAATCAAAGCATAGTCAGCCACACTCGGAATGCCACCCAAAATATAATCATGCACCGAAAAGTGCACATCCAACACATTTGTTAGTTGTTTGGTGTGTTGTTCAATGGCTTCAAATGTCTCAGGCTTGATACCTAATCCAGGCATAAAACCTCTGAATTTTGCGCTTACTTTTTTGCCAATAAACCGCTGTAAAAATTTCGGGTATCGTGGAAACAACAGCTGTCCAAAACCTGTCCAAATTTCTTTCAAAGATGCTTTAGATGCATACCAACGTGAATACAAAGCGGTTTTTAATAACCACTGATCGGCGTATATTTCTATTAAATGGGCCGCCACTTGTTGTTTGGGTGTTTTAGGTATGGCGGGATTCTCGGTAAACTTTTGTTCTAAACGATCAATGATTTCAGTGCTGTCTTGCCACACCTGATCATCGACTGTGTGTAAAACAGGAATATACCTCACGCCAGTTCTGGGTATAATGAAGTGCTTGTAGCAAGCATATGTCGCAGCCTTTTCTTGATAAGGAATCCCTTTCTTTTTCAGGTAACAGCGAAGCTTACCGCTGTATAAAGAAATATCCGCTCCATACAAAATATATGTGCCCAGTTGAGGTGGTGTAAAACGACCTTTCATGGCGAAAATAGATTAAATTGTTTCATTCAATCATTAATGATTGGCAGCGAATTCTTCTACTTTTTGCCATAGACGCATTAAATTACCCGATAGAATTTTTTCAATATCAACTTCAGTATAGCCTCGGCCCAGTAAGCCAGCTATCAAATTAGGATAACTTGATACATCTTTAAGGTCAGTGGGTAAAGAGTCACCCACACCATCATAATCAGAGCCAATCCCCACATGATCAATACCAGCGATTTTTACCACATGGTCAAAATGATCTAGCACATCGTCTAAATTTGCATACTTAAATGGTTTTTCTTTGCGGTAAGACTTAGTGAATGCTTTGGCTTCATCACTATCTTCAAGTAAATTGTTGGTTTTGATAAATTCATCAAAAGCAGCTTTGTAGGCACCATAATTTTCTAATGACGCTTGTGAAATAAAAGTTGAGCCAAAGTTAATAAAAATTACACCACCTTTTTCAGCCATTGTTTTGATCATCTGATCATCCATGTTGCGTTCAAAGCCTGGAGTAAAATGTCGAGCTGAGGAATGAGAAGCTATCACAGGCACTTGGCTGTGTTGCATCACATCGTAGAAAGCCAGATCCGAAATATGAGAAACATCAACCATAACACCAACCTTGTTCATGGCTACCACCAATTTTTTGCCAAAATTTGTCAAACCTTGAGCTGGTCGTGCTTTGTCATAGGAAGAATCAGAAATGTGGTTGCTCAAAGAATGAGACAAGGTAATATAACGAATGCCTCGATCATAGAAATGCTGTAAATTATGTAAATCACCAGCTATTGGCGAACCGTTTTCCATCCCCATAGGTAAGGAAATTAAGCCTTTTGAAAAATTATCTTTAACTTGGTTTGTAGAATAAGCCAGCGCAAATTTATTCGGAGATTGTTTAACTATAGCTTCCACGGAGTCAATTAACTTATTTGCGACAATGGTGCTGTCACCACCTTCTGATTCAATTTTAGCTGGGGTGTAAATAGACATAAAAGGAGCATTTAAACCTCCCAATTTGGCTCGTGGGAAATCAAAATCACCACCATCAGTAGCCAATGTGACATCTGCGTATTTATTCTCTAAACGATATGGCACATCAACATGTAAGTCAGCAATGATGTATTTTTTGCTGATCTGATGGGCTTTGTTTTGCTGTTCGCTAATCGTTGTGGATTTATCAGGGTTGGACTGACAGCTGATTAATCCAATCGTTGCAATAAGAATAATCAGTAATTTAACTTTGCATGAATTCATAATACATAACCCTCTGGTGGATGTTTTTGTTCGATCGGAAAAGTATAAATGATTTATTTGAATGTAAGTTTTTTTTTTAAATTGTTATTTGAACTATATGTTTTAGATACATTTTAGATGTTTATCTGCTTGGAAAGCGATTTAAAGTCATTTGCAATTGGTTGGTTAATTTTTATCTCATGGCTTTTATTGGCTGCTTGAGATAAAATTTCAGGATCATTTAACCCAAGCTTTATGACCCATTCACGATATGTTTATTTGGATTCCTTAAGAGGTTTAGCTGCCTTATCGGTGGTCTTTGTCCATTTTATGGCGTCATTTTTACCATATGTGATTTTCGGAGACCAGCCAAAGTCTGCCACACATTTACCACTGTTAGAACAAATTTTCTTTTACCCACCCATGGGTTTATTGATAGCTGGGCAATTGGCCGTTTGTTTGTTTTTTATTCTCAGTGGGTATGTATTGAGTTATCGATTTTTAGGTCAACCAGTAAGCCTTGCACAAACTTTGGCGATGACAGCTAAAAGACCTATTCGTTTGGGTGGCCTGGTTTGGTTTTCTATGTGCCTTTTTGCTTTGTTTTGGTACATGGGTTGGTTTTACAACATCGAAGCGGCTGAAATTACTGGCTCTCATTTGTGGCTCAGCAAATGGTGGCGCGGCGAACTAGATGTGACTTTGTTTTTCCAAAATTTATTCACCCGTTCATTCAGCCAAGGTACGATTTATAACAATCCACTTTGGACCATTGTTTTTGAATTGTATGGCTCTTTTTTGGTTTTTGCCTTCTTGCTGTTATTCAGCAGTTACAAATATCGAATGGTAATTTTGTTGTTGTTGGTTATATTCTTCTATGACAGCATGTTAGTTGGTTTTTGGCTAGGAGTTATTCTGGCAGATGTTAAACAATACCATGCAGGCTTGATTCACCCAAAACTACAAAAACCATTGACTTGGTTGTTGGTCATTGTGTTTGTTCTGTTGTCATCTTTTCCATATTATTTACCAGTCAGTTTGACCAATCAAACCATGTATGCTTTTTTGCCAGATAACTTTAAATTTGGTTTAGGTTATCCAATGGTAGCTGGCTTGATGCTTTTTATTTTGGTGTTAAGTAGCCAATGGTTACAAAAGGCTTTGGCGGCTCCAGTGTTTCAATATTTTGGCTATATCTCATATGCTATTTATGTGGTTCATACTTTTATTATAGGAACCTTTTCGTCATGGTTATTTATTCTGCTATTTCCTGATTTGGGTTATGCATGGACCCTGTTATTGGTTTTCATTTCAGGTGTAGCGGCCAGTATCATATTGGCTCATCTGGTCACGGTTTGGATAGATGGTCCAGCGATTAAGATAGCCAGATGGCTTGGTAATTCAGTAAAAAATATTGCACAAAAACAACCTTTTGACCTGCCTCTGAAATGGATGGAGAAAAACCTTTTGCGTCATCAAAAACTACAAAACACAGAGAAAGATTTATCATGAATAATCACCTTAAAATAAACTATCTGGAATTTCCAGCCAAAAACATCAAAGCAACACAGGATTTTTTCCAACAAGTGTTCGATTGGCAGTTCACTGATTATGGTCCTGATTATTGCGCGTTCAGTAATCAAGCTGGGATTGATGGTGGTTTTTATTTATCTGAACTTAACTCAAGCACAGAAAGCGGTAGTGCCTTGATTGTCTTTTACAGCAAGACACTGGAGCAAACTCAATTAGATATCAAAAAAGCTGGAGGCACCATTAAGCAAGCCATCTTTGATTTCCCAGGTGGCCGCCGATTTCATTTCTTGGACCCCAACGGCAATGAATTCGCTGTTTGGTCTGAGTAATGGTTACTTTCCGTGAAGCACTAAAATCCGATTTGATTGATTTAGTCAAAATGTTGGCTGATGATCCATTGGGTGCACAAAGGGAAAATCCCAATTTGCCGCTTTCAAATGATTATCAACAAGCATTTGAACAGATTACCAAAGATCCTAATAATGAATTAATCATTGCAGAACGAGCTGGGCAAATAGTTGGTATGCTACAACTGACCTTTATTCCCTATCTGACCTATAAAGGCTCATGGCGCTGTTTAATTGAAGGCGTCAGAGTACATAAAAGTTGTCGTGGTCAAGGTGTCGGCAAGGACTTTTTCCAATGGGCCATCGAACAGGCCAGAAATAAAGGCTGCCACCTGTTACAACTCACCTCAGACAAGCAACGACCGGAAGCCATTCGCTTTTATGAAAACCTGGGTTTTGTCGCCAGTCATGAAGGGTTTAAATTGAAGCTTTAAGATAAGCTGGGTTGTTAAATTGAAGCAATTCGTGTAAACAATAACCAAGAAATTTCAGCTCTGAAATTTAGTTGAAATCTATGTCACAACCTAACTGTGGACTGACTTTTTGTTTGAGTTCATAACACAAACTTTTGGCGGTGTCAGTATCACCTTGTTGCTTTAACAAATTTATTAAACCAATGGTGGCTATTTCGTTGAATGGTTCAATCTCTAAAACTTGTCGAAACCAGATTTCCGCATCAGGAAGGTTGTCTAATCGATAACTCTTTTCAGCGATGGCAACACCCAATTTGGCATACCATGGTCGAATCAAGACCTCCTGCTTTTCATAAACCCGAGTCATGGCGGCAAAGGCTTGTTTTAAAGTGTTTAAAGCCAGTTTATGCTTTCCCGCATGCTCTTGAATTTCTGATAAATTGATCATCGCTCCCCATTCATTTGGGTCGAGGGCAATGGCTTTTTGATACTGTTGTTCCGCTGCCTTGAATTTTTTCATGGTTGCGTAAACCAAGCCCAGTGTTCGTTGTGCTTTGGCACTTTCTGGGGCTAAGACAGTGGCTCTTTTGGCCAATCCTTCTGCCCGAGTGAGTTGTAACTGCGCATTTTCATTGTCTAATCTACCTGTTTCTATGGCATCTGTGAGGTTGGTGTGTTTAATTGCTGGTTCATTGATTTTGTTGGGCCAGCGCAGAGTTTTCTGAACCAAGGCATTGGCTAGGCCGGATTGACTGAGGGCATGGTTAGGATCGGTGGCAATAATTTTTTCATAGAGTTTTAGCGCTGATTCATTTTCAACCCGACTGTACTGGTAATAATGACTTTCAGCCCGATCATAAAGTCGTTCAATGTTATTTAGTTTGGTTGGAGTTTGTGGTTGAATTTTGAAAAAGTAAAAGGACAGTGAAAAAACCAACAGTAATGGCAGGGCAGTTATCCAGTAGATAGGTTTATTACGGAGTGCTGGTGGTTTTTGAATTTTTGGGTTGGTGGTGTGATTTGTGTCAAACAACAAAACATAACCTTTCTTAGGGATTGTTTTAATGTATTGAGGTTTTTTTGGGTCATCATCAAATGCTTTTCTGAGTTTTGATATCAGTTTTGTCAATGCTTCATCGTTGACATATTTGCCAGACCAAAGCTGTTCTAAAATATCCGTTTTACTGACCACTTCATTGGGCTGTTTCAGCAAAATTTTTAGCAAGTCTATGACCAAAGGTTCAAGCCGCATGGTTCCACCAGCTTTGGTAATGTAGCCTTGGTTTAAGTCCACTACCAAACCCATTGAGTTCCAGTGTTTAATAATGTGAGTGGGGTCAATGCTATTCATATGTGCAGGTATTGTTCATGTTTAAAAGAGGATTTGTTCAGGCCTTTTTCTGGTTTGTTTTTTAATATGGCTGCACTTTACAATACGTTTTATCACAGGAGTTGTTACATGAATAAGAAAATGAAATACATGATCGTTATGTTACTTTTATTATTGGGCTTCAAAGCTGCATCAGAAGAACCTACAAATCTTACATGTTTTGATACCGCAACAATTAAAAAGGACTTGAATGAATTATACACAAAACTAAAGGCTTCTCATTACGACTTATTTGTTAATGTTACACAAGTTCAATACGACCAATGGTTGGTAGAAACGCAAGCTCAAATTAAGGGTTGTTTGAATCAACAAGATGTTGCGTTGTTGTTCCAGAAGTTTGTTTCTAAAGGAAAGGTGGCTCATGCAAGAATTGAATTGCCCAGTGGAGCATATAGTGAGTATCAATCAAATGGTGGTCGATTTTTTCCTTTGTATGTTAAGTCTGATGGTCGAAAGATGTGGGTCATGGAAAACTACAGTAATAATCAAAAAATTAAAGTGGGTGATGAAATTGCCTCCATCAATGGAATAAAAACCACCCAGTTACTGCACACCTTAAATGCTTATCTTTCGGCAGATACCGATCTCATGTATGGTGGCTTTTTAGAGTTTTACCTGGGTATGTTGTTGTGGTTAGAATACGGAGAACTGACAGAGTTTAAGTTGGTCGTGATGCAAAAAGAAAGCTCGTTCAAAGTAAATGTTAATGCCATCAATCTCACCGAACGAGAACAAAGATCACTTGCTGGGCCAAAATCTTTAAAACTGGGTTGGGAACGAATTGCTGATATAAAGGATGCCCAGATTGCATACCTCAGACCAGGCCCATTCTTTAATACCGAAGGGCAAGCCGATGATGTGTGGGATAACAGTTTGTTCAAAAAATTCATTGAAGAATCATTTGAGCATTTCAGTCAAAAACAACCCAGGGCTTTGTTAATCGACCTAAGGAACAATCCAGGCGGAGACAACTCATTCAGCGACTTAATGATTGGACGTTTTGCTACCAAGCCATTTAAGTTTGCATCTAAGTTTCAGGTGAAAGTGAGTGAGGCTTTTAAAGCATCCAATGAAAAGCGTTTGTTAAACATGCCAAAAGAGCAGGTTAATGAAAACAGCACCTCGGTTCAATACCAAAAAGCCTATTCCAGAGGTGTTAATGGTTCTATCTTCGAACACAATTTGCCATTAAACAAACCCCATAAAAAAAACTTTGTGGCACCGGTTTACCTACTGATAAACAGACATTCATACTCGAATGCAGTCGCTGTAGCGGCTATGGCACAGGATTATAAATTTGCTCAGATTATTGGAGAAGAAACTTCAGATTTAGCAACCACTTATGGTGCTATGGAACATTTCCAATTGACCCATACTGGTATCAAAGTGGGGTTTCCCAAAGCTTTTATCGTCAGACCAAATGGTGATAAAACGGTTCGTGGTGTGGTTCCAGATATTAAAATAGAAACGCCAGTGTTTGAAAGTGCTGAAGACCCGGTTTTGCAACAAGCTTTAGCAGTTATTAAAACTACCTTATAAATTCGACCACAACATTTTGATTAGGCCAAACCTGCCTAAATGGATAGCTCAATGACAATATGCTATTCTATTGATTGTTTTTTACACATCTGAAAAGGGTATATAGGAGAACTTTATGAATATAGAAGCTTTATTGATTACTTTAATTATTGGTGCCATTGCTGGTTGGTTGGCAGGAACTTTGATGAAAGGGTCAGGTTTTGGTCTGGTGGCCAATATTGTGATAGGGATTGTGGGGGCATTTGTTGGTAGTTATTTATTGGGTGTATTGGGTGTCTCGCTCGGAGGTGGTTTGATTGCATCAATCATCAATGCAACCATTGGTGCGATTATATTATTGTTTGTCATTGGGGTTATTAAGAAAGCCACCAAATAATTCAACATTTAAAATGAAATAAAGAAACCTAGGTCAAACTGGGTTTCTTTATTTGAAAGGGGTTGCAGCGGGTTTGCCCAACAAAAACCCTTGAACATATCGGCAGCCTAACTCTTTTAAACAGTCCAATTGTTGCATTGTTTCTACACCTTCCGCAATCACATCCAAGCTTAACTCCTGAGCCATCAATATGATGATTTTAACCAAAGACTTATCGGTGTGTGAATCAGGTAATTCCTTGACAAAACTGCGGTCAATTTTTAATGCATCAAATTTAATTTTCTTAAGTTGAGATAAATTGGAATACCCGGTTCCAAAGTCATCGACAAAAAACCTGATACCTTGCAGTTCGGTTATTTGTGTTAATTGGGTGATGTATTCATTCATTTTGATCATCACATTTTCAGTGACTTCAATCACCAGCTGCTTTGGGTCTATTGCGACCTTGATAATTTGATCAATTAAACAGGATTCAAAAGAAGGGTGCATCAATTGTTTAGGAGATACGTTGATTGAAACATATTCACCTGAATGACAATGCTGTTGAATGAACTCAGTGGCTTGAACAATGACCTGTTCGCCGAGTTGTAAGATTAAATCTGATTCTTCAGCTATGGCAATGAACTCATTTGGTTTAACTGCACCCAATTTCTCGTCTTCCCATCTGGCCAAAGCTTCATAGCCAATCACTTGGTTTTCATCCACTGCAAAAATTGGCTGAAAATTTACTTTTAATTTATTTGAGGTGATGGCATCCCTTAAATATACATCCATCTCCAGTTTTCTTTTGATAATCAGTGTATAAGCTTCTTGATAGAACTGATGTCCTCCTCGGTTGTTCTTTTTTGCGACATACATGGCAGCATCTGCATGTTGTGCCAAGGTGGTTAAATCAGGTCCATCTTGAGGGTAACAAGCAATACCAATACTGGCTGTAATGAATAGCTTATGGTGATTCGAATCAAATGGTTTTTCTATGATTTGATGAACCTGGTTGACGATGGCTTCTATTTCACTTTTTTGTTTATAAGCAAATAGCAGCATGAATTCATCTCCACCCACACGAGCCACTTCTCCACAATCATTAAGCAGTTTGAATAACCGATCTCCCACCGCTTTGATTAAAGCATTTCCTACAGGGTGCCCATAGCTTTCATTGATGAATTTGAAACCATCAAGATCTAAAAAAATCATCGCAAATTGATCACCACCGTGGTCTGCGTTATGAATAAAATCAGTAGCCACTTCGTCCAGTGCCGAGCGATTCATTAATTCTGTAACAGGGTCAACATTGGCCATCCAAACCAATTTTTCATTGATGGTTTTTAGTTCTTGGTTACGATCAGCGACTTTAAGTTTTAACTGATTATTGGCTTCATTTAACTCTTTTTCGTAACGCTTTAATTCTGTGATGTCAGAGATGACACAACAAAGCACATCCCCTAATTTATCGTCATTAAGAACCATTTTTCTGGTCTGAAGCGTATGTTTTACTCCTGCAGGATTGGTGAAAGACTCTTGATTGACATTAACCTTGCGGGTAGTCAAAACTTGATTGTCCATTTCCCAAAATACATCTGCCTCATGTTTATCAAAAAAATCATAGTCGCTTTTGCCTAACAATTCTCCGCGGCTTCTGCCAAAAAAATCGCAGAACGCATCATTAACCAATATCCATCTATGTTTGGTGTCTTTAACAAAAATTGGGGTTGGCAGCGAGTTAATGATGTTGTCAAATAAATCATCAATTTTTATGCCTTGCTTAAATATATGTTCCATTTACAAGCGCGGTAATTTTTGTTTAACCAGTCGTTCTGCTCGAATAAAATCGACGTTTTCAATGTCATCGACATCATCAGTTAACTCATTCAGTATTTTGTATTGGATTTTTCCACGTGCAAAGGCATCTGCGTATGGAATGAGGTGAAACATCACCATCGAATAACGAGGGATAAAATATTCTGGTAGGCGTTGTTCTAATTGGAAAGCAATGGCCTTTTTCAAATGAAACTTTGGGTCATTAACGGTTGAGCGCATTTCTATGTAGTTTTCTAATGCCATATCAGCGATGGCATTGCTGTTAGCCATGCGGCTTTCAACGAATAAAGGTATGGCTAGTTCCCAATTATCATCGAAGGTATCTAAGGCTTTTTCCATCGCCACACAGTCTTCAAAACCTGCATTCATGCCTTGACCATGAAACGGCACAATTGCATGTGCAGCATCGCCTGTTAATACGGCATTTTTGTATTGCCAGTCATGACAGCGAATGGTACCTAAATAACCAGTTGGGTTGTTAAAATAGTCATGCTCTAAATCTGGAATTAAACCTTTGGCATCAGCAAAATACTGGTCAAAAATTGAATGTAAAGTTTCCACATCAGTAATCGATGCAAAACTGATGGGACCTTCATTGGGCATAAATAAAGTGAGGGTGAAGCTGGCATCTGGGTTAGGCAAACCGATCATCATGTAGTCGCCTCGTGGCCAGATGTGCAAGGCTTCTTTGTCCATTTGAAATTCGCCATTTGGGCCTGCAGGTATATTCAACTCCTTGTATGAGTGGTCCAAAAGTTCAGCGCTGAACTCTGTTTCATTTAAAGCCTTCATTGATTCACGCACTTGACTGCCACCGCCATCAGCACCTATTAAATAGTCATATTCAATGGTTATTTTTTGATCGTTTGGTTTGTTATGAACTTCACAGGTATTTTGGTCTAAATCAATGGCCAAGCATTCATGTTTAAAAAAGAATTCAACTTGGCCCGTTACTTCAGCTGTATCACGCAACAAACTGACTAAGCCGGCGCGTGAGACCGAATAAATAACTTCCTCAGGTTTTTGTCCATAACTTTGTAGTTTCAGCTCACCGTCTTCATCATGCAACATTCTGCCTTGCATTGGTATCAATAAAGGTTTGACTTCATCCATTAACCCCAGACGATTCAAAGCATCTATGCCTCGGTTGGCCAGTGCTAAGTTGATTGAACGACCCGCTGAAATGCTTTCTTTTCTGATATCAGGTAACTGTTCATAAACGGACACTCGATAGCCTCGTCTGGCTAAAAATATAGCATGCATAGAACCAACCAAACCAGCACCCATGATAACGATGTGTTGAGGACGATTTTGTGTTTGATTGTTCATAATGATGCTTCCAAAATATCAACAAAGTGAAAACAATCGGAGAATGAGTTATACAAGGGCACTGGTGCTACACGAATGACATTGGGTTCCCGCCAATCACATGTGACTCCTGCTGCTTCTATTGCGTCAAATACTTGCTTTCCATCTTTAACACTGGCAATACAAATGGATAACTGGCTGCCACTCAATTCTTCATCTGGAGTAATGATCTCAATGTGATTGGCTAATCTTTTTTGTAGTAAAAATCGCACATAAGCCGTTAACCGTTTTGATTTTTTGCGAAGTGTGTTGATCCCGCCTGCTTGTTTGATGGTATCTAACGAAGCGCGAATAGCAGCTAAGGACAGAATCGGAGGGTTAGATAATTGCCAGCCTTCGGCGGATTGAATGGGTATAAATTGATTCTCCATTTTAAAGCGAGTGGCTTTGTCATGTCCCCACCAACCGGAGAAACGAGGCAAATCAGGGTTGTTATGATGTTTCTCATGGATGAAACAACCGGCTACAGAACCGGGGCCTGAGTTTAGGTATTTGTAAGTACACCAAGCGGCGAAATCCACCCCCCATTTATGTAACTCCATTTCTATGTTGCCAGTGGCATGTGCCAAATCAAAACCCACAGTGATGTTGTGCTTCTGTGCTGTGGTGGTGATGGCCTTCATATCAAACACCTGTCCAGTGTAATACTGGACTCCTGGTAGCATGATCAAAGCCAACTCATCGGCATGTTTCTCTATGGTGTTTAAAATATCTTCAAGATGCAGGCATTCTTCACCATCGCGAGGCTTAAGTAATACCATGGCCTCATCAGGGTCAAAATCATGAAATTTGACCTGTGATTCAACCGCATAATGGTCGGAAGGGAAGGCATGGTCCTCTATCAATACTTTGAATTTTTTGGTGGTGGGGCGATAAAAGCTAACCATTAAAAAATGTAAATTAGCCGTCAATGAATTCATACAAACGACTTCACTGGGTTTTGCACCCACTAAGTTTGCTGACTCTTCAGCTAAAAATTCATGGTAGGGCATCCAAGGGTATTTACAATCAAAGTGACCTTTAACGCCCAAAGTCTGCCATTTGGTTAATTCATCGCTGAGGTATTTAGATGTGAGCTTAGGCTGTAAACCTAATGAGTTGCCACAGAAATAAATCTCATCTTGATCACTGTTTTTAATTTGAGGAATGTGAAAAGCTTCACGCATATGCGCCAGAGAGTCTTGTCGATCTAAGTTTTTTGCAAAAGCTAAAGAGTCTTCAAATTGCATTTCAATTGTCAGAAAAAAAGAATGATTATATGCTAAAAATCATAGGCCTGTGACTTTGATTTAAAGCAAACCCAAGTAATGAGCTTGGGTTTGCCTGTTTAGTTTAATTTGTTTCAGATACATTGAAGGCATAACGTCACTTCTTAAGATTCTGATGGTTCTTTTGGCGCTTTCTCTTTGTCCATTTTTTTACTTTTGGATTTGGTTTTGAATTTAGGCCACCAATCACTGCGGTTTAAGCTTAAAAATAATTTTTTCAACCAAGAAAGAACAGCAAAGCTTACCCAAATTGACCACAAAAGAATCAATAGTTTATACCACCACAAATGAACGCTCAGCAAAGTGATGTTCGGTAATAAGTCAAAGCCCGAATCCAGATACCAATATAGTTGCGAGGAGGAGGCTTTTTGGCCTGCCACACCCATATCAGGATACGACAGTAAACCATAAGCAACTGTGCCAATCAGAACAGCAATGGTAGCGACAGTAAAGAACAAACTGAACCATTGTAGCAAGATACTTTTGGCTCTTGATTCATATCCTGTGAACTGTTGTTTCCAACCGACAAAAAACAACCATCCGGCAACCACAGCAAAGGCCAGCCAAGAAAAAGTACCAAAAGCACAGCCCAATACCAACCATTGCCAGAATTTTAATGGTGAGTATCTGAGCCTCGCCAAGAACAAAGCCAGTAAGGCAAACACCAATAATTCGCCCCAATACAGGAACGCCGGACCCACGCCAACAGAACCACCCCATAGCAGCCAGCGATCTCTGGGCACTTTTATGGTTTGACTTAAATTACTAAAATGACTGTTTAATTTAATCTGTGGAGTTCGATGTAAGCTTTCAAGCTCTTGATTGACATGCCACTCGATGCTGACATGATGGTCACCTGGTAAAAAACTGACAGCAACCACACCATTTTCATTGACTAAATTGGATTCTATGCCATCAAAAGTAACCTTCTTTACTTGTGCTTGCGGATCCAAGTTAACATCAAAATGACCGCCTTGAGTGGCTCGATAATGAATTCTGGTGTCTACTTTTGTGGTTCTTTTACCCAAAGTATAAATATTATTAACGGAATCAATAGATAACACTTCGCCACTGACTGCTTTGGGTCTGGTGACTTTCAGGTCTAGAGTCTCACCGGGTCTTGGTGTATAAACATGCACAAAATAATCATCAGTATCATCAACCATTTCCTCAGAAGCCACCAATGGTACTCCATTAATGTCTACGTGCCATTGAGGTGTAGATACAACCTCCCACGTTTCAATGTATTGATCACTTTCAAACGCGGTGAGCTGTAATTCTGGCACCCGTTCTAATCGTGAACCCCAGTCGAATTCATTTTGATTAGGTCCTAAGCTGACTTTTACATCACCATTGGTATCCAGCTGAATTTTCTCGGTTGGAAATTCATGATCAATTAATGGAATTGAGACATTAATCACCCCTTGTAGAGGAGCCACTCTTGTCACATAAGTTCGTATGTACCATTGATCGTCAAAAGTAATGGATCGGTTGACTTTAATAAAAGCTTTGATATCAGTGGTTTTAGATTTTTCGTTAGATTCTGCTTGGCTGGTTGCTATCAACTGTAAGACATTACCACTGAGTTGATGGCCTTCTAAACCAGCAAATTGCCAATTTTTTGAACGTACTTTTACTTGGCCTGGTTTCAGTGGAAAATGCACTGAAATGCTGTTGCGGTTAGCTAAAATACCGGTGAGAATTACATCATGAATACCAGGCTTTAACGACAACCAGTTGTTGTTTTGGTGTTTAAAACGGCTGGAAATTTTTTGTTGATTCACAGCAATTGATTCCAACTGCCAGTCAGTTGAATCAGGTAATGGTACCATCACTTCATCCAAAACATGATAACGCAGGCTCATTTCAAGTTGATCACCTATGGCTTCGGCTTGCACCGATTCGATGGCAGCACAATTCGGCGCGCATATCGATGGTTGATAAATGCGGTTTTTAAGTTGCTCTAACAATTGCTCTGGTGGAAAATCATTGGCCATTAATGGATTTGAAAACACCATCAATAACAATGAAATTTTAGTCACTTGAGCTGGCTTAAAAGAACCGCGCATTTTATGTAAAATCGTCAGCAACCAATACACCGATGCTGCAATCAACAATAATCGCCATAACACACGCATCATTGGTGTTAATAATATCAATTGATAACTTTGGTCGGTAGTTATCGGACCATCCCAGCTTAATACGACTGAATTGTATTGCCATTCTGGGGTCCCTTTTCCCGCTTGTAATACCGCATCGGCTTGATAACGGTTTAATAAGTCTGCTCGTCGAATTCTAGACCCTGTAACCATGATCTTTCCTTGTTCTTCAACCTCATCATTCAGCACAAGATTGTTTGACTGGATGGCGTTTTGCGTATTATATGTTTGGGTAAAAACTTGGCCTAATTCTTTGGCTTTTTTTCTCGAAGATGGTGCAGAGGTTGCTGATTCAAAATAACTGATCGTCTGGCTGCTCTTTTCCAGTTGTGGATGAATCATTAATCTGGCTTGTGTCACCAAATGCGGTAACAAGATCAATACCAAACCTAATACACTCAGCAGTGCGTAAAGTTGCATCAAACTGAGCCATCGACCTTTAGGCAGCCAACTGATGATAGCAATAGCTACAATCAAATTAGCCCAGGCATACAAAGGTACATCTAAACCATGATAGCTCAATACCAAAGCCACAAAAGCAGCCAGGGCTGACTTGATACCAATCACTTTAAAACTTAATACTGTGAGTAGCATGACGATGAATATATCCCATAAACGCCACTGTTCCAGCCATACGTTATGACTGCTATCCACGTTGTGTGTAGCCAAAGCCATGTAGCCATGGGGGAGAAATAATTCAGTGTTAACAGCATCAAAATTGATTTGCCAACCGCTTATTTGTGACAGAAATTCACCACTGAACTCTCCATCCACTTCTAATAAGACATCAGGTTTTCTCAGCTCTACACCCTGGAGCCCATCTTTAGATTCTGTGATCAATAAAGTTTCATTGTGGCTGCTGGCGCTCAACAAACGGTGCTGGTCATTGGCATTTAAACGCCAACTCCCGAATTTACCACCAGTAATGCGATCTTTGGTTCGAAATATATCTCCAGAGAATGACAACCAAGCTTGTCGATTTAAGCTTAATTGTTCACTTTGGTTTAAGGTGCCTCTTTTTTGTTCATTGATGACAAATATGTCACCATCATTAAGCAAGTAATTGGGGACTTGATCCCATAATGATGATGATTGCTCTGGGTTAATGGCTGTCACCCCTTCTATTTGGGTTAAACGGATGTTCTTGTTATCCTGATAAGCCCATATTTCTTGCTTGGGCCAATGAGGCCCATCTGCGATGAAATTAAGCGACGATGGCCATCCATTGACATTCATGCTGATGCGAAGCTCGCTATATCCTGGTTTAAGCTGTGCCCATAAATCACCCTGCTGATCTATGTAAGCATTTACATCGCCACTCACATCTGTGACTTGAAGATAGGGTTCGATGATTCGACCTAGTTTTTCGCTGCGTGCTACGCCGGAAACACGTAAATCTATGGCCATGTATAAAGTCATTGGATGCCCATCGATGATCAGTCTATTGACCTCGATATCTAAACTATTGGCCTCGACCTGTTGTTCATTGATTGATTCGCCCAACCACAAAGCATTGTCTTCCCGAGCCGGGAAAACAACTGTTTCATCATCAAGTACCAAATCGATGTCTGCCAATTCTTCAGGGATACTTATTTTTTCAGGACGTGTTTGCCAACTGAATTGGCCGGTGATTCGATGTGTTCCTGGTGTAAGCCATAGCCGGGGTTGCTGCTTGTGGTTTTGAACCGCAGCTGGGTTTTGGTTTACCAGTACCTGTTGTGGCCAGGAATCTTGATCACCCGGTAACGGCACCCAACTGTCTGTTAACACTTCCCAGGTCAATGAAAAAGATGCAGCTGTAGGTCCGACCTCAATGTTAAGGGTTTGTGGCCAGGCACAAACATATTGATTCTTAGTGGCCATTCGATTTGAAAAATAGGGACAGTCTCGATAAGCTTGGTCCTGCTTAACCCAGTCACTCCATCGAGCCAGTTCAGGTGGGATGTCCGCAGCACACACCAACTGAAAACCTAACAGCAAACCGACTGTAATCCATATGCTCTTCATAAACTCACCTCAATTTGTCAGAAATTTGCATCTTCAGCAATCATGATAACGGCCAATTTAATTCATTACCACTGATTCATAGGCAAAAACCAGCAATCCTTAATGACATTGACAGACATTAAAAGACATTGGACGAATTTTCTGTCATTGGCAGGTATCATGAGTCTGATTATTTTATAATCATTACAGTCATTTTATTTTGAGGTGTGTATGAAAAGTTTGGTTGGTTTAATTTTTATATTGCTATCTGGGCTGGTCCAATCTCAGTTGATTTTTCGCAATGATTTTGGACCATTGGATATACAGCCTTTGTTTCCAGAAAGCCAAGGGGTATTTACTTTGCCTGATGAACCTGCTGCCAACAGGCTACAATGGTTGTTAGATCAGTTTTCAGTTGATCAAACCAGTTTGGCTGAGATCAACAATCAATTTTCGGCCAACTGGTTGTCACAAATTTCTGCGACTGACACACAAGCCTTTATTCAGTCTATACGAGATTCTTATCCACAAGCAAAAATTACAGACTTGGTGGCCTTATCACCCATGGAAGCTTTTGTCTTTATAGAAGGTGATACCGGTAATACCGGTTTTATCAGGTTGCAGGCTTTGTATTCTGCCAATCAAGGTATTAATTTTTTGCAGGTACAAGGTCGTGATGATGTGGTCCAATTTCCCGAAGACAACAACTTGAGTTTAACTGAAGCCATCACTAAATTCGCCAGCTTGGCCGCTAATACTGGTGTGTTGGTTGCTTATATCAACGATGACAACCAATGCCAAATCATCGATGCTCATAATCCGAGCCAACTCCTTGCTACAGGGTCATTGTTTAAGCCATGGGTTCTGGGAGGTCTGGCTGAAGCCATTGATCAAGGGTTGCTTTCACCGAGTCAGAATGTAGAGTTCGTTGCATCGGAGCGTGTTTTTAATAACACCTTAGTCAATCTTGAACCTTTGGGTACCCAGTTCAAACTGGTTGATTTGGCCACTTTGATGTTGGGTAACAGTGATAACACCGCCACTGATTTAGTCCATGAAACTGTGGGTCGAACTGTAATTGATGCTTATATTGATGTTTCTGGGGTTGATGATGCCGATGTATTGAAACCCATGTTATCAGTCAATGAACAGTTTCATTTGTTTTTCTCTTTTAACCTTGCCACTGCCAGTGGTTTTATCAGTGACACAGAAACCAATCAACTTAATTTTATCAATAACCAAATAGTACCTTTAGGCCCTGTTACGAATTTCCCTTTTACCAATGACAGTTTATTAACGGCCGGAAGCTGGCGCGCCAGTCCGCTGGATATTTGTAATAACATGGCCACGCTAAGGATGTATGAGAGAGGTTCTTTAGCCAGACAAGTGGTTGACAGGGCTTATGGCGCTCAAGCGGCGCAGTTCAGAATCAGGCCCAACTGGGATCGTGTCTGGTACAAAGGCGGTTCTCTGGTCTCAGGAGCCACTGGTTACCATGTTCTAACCCATGCTTGGTTGCTGGAAGATAATGGCCGGTGGCCGATTGTGGTGGTTGGTATGACCAATGATTCAAGTGGTGGTATCGATGCCGACAATGGTGTTTTCAAAGTCCAATCGGTACTGGCCAGAATTTTAGAACTTGCTGATCAGGGATTATGATGTTCTAAGTTTGTGCTTCTGAGTAAGGATCATGGCAGGTCTTCCCAAACCATCGAAGTTATTTTCCAACCATCTTGAGTTTTAATGATTTGGAAGTGTTTTGTACCTTGACCTTGATAAACCTCACCATGAAGCAAACCTTTTTTCTGATAAGTTGAAACTCGCGTGGCCAGACCATTGTTTAAGGTTGTTTGTTCGCTGGTTTCCCATTCATAAAAATCACGCAAAGAACCTGAAGCAAATAAGGCTTCTCTTGGTGTTCTAAAAGTCGATAAATCCATGGCTTCAACATCACAACCTTCGCGCTTATAAATCATACCGCCAGTAATAAAAACCTCATCAAGCACCGCCAAATTGGGTTGTTTTTTAGTGCGGTTATCAAACACTTTGAAAAAGTTATCAATGAGGGTATTTATGGCGGTTAAATCAGAGTTTTTCATAAGCACATATTAATACATGACGGGAGCCAATTTAACTAATGCATTAAATTAAATATAACAATTCCTTTTGACCCAAGACAAAACAAGTTAAAATCCAACATCTGTTCCGCGCCCATAGCTCAGCTGGATAGAGTAACCGGCTTCGAACCGGTTGGTCGGGAGTTCGAATCTCTCTGGGCGCGCCATTTACCTGTTTCACCACATTCCCTTTTGTTCCTAAACAACCTTTAAGTCAAGCTATTGCTATGTTTTATTGTTCTTGGCGTTTCAACTCGTTTCATTGCATTGCGGCACACTTGTTGGTAACATTGTTGGTAAGTTCTATAATTACCAACCAATGGCTGTATCAAATAAACTCAATATCAGCGGCATAAAATCTGCCAAAGCAGATAAAAAACCATATCGTCTGAGTGACGGAAGAGGGCTTTTTCTCTTGATAAATCCCAATGGTTCTAAATGGTGGCGGTTTCATTATCGTTTTGAAGGTAAGCAAAAAACCCTTTCAATGGGTGTATTCCCAGAAGTCGGACTTGCTCATGCCAGAGAAAAAGTTGACGAAGCAAGAAGCTTAATCGCTAAAGGCTCAGACCCATCTGCTCATAGAAAAAAATCCAAGGCTGATTCAAATCTTGAA
>CALLLZ010000005.1 GCA_938008005.1 uncultured Marinicella sp.
AGGAAGAAGAGGAAGAAGGGCATGATGAAGAGGAGGAAATTGTTCGTCTTGATTTAGAAAAATCAGTATTTAACATCAGGGGTTTACACCGTTTTGATGGCAGCAACTTCTTCCAACAATTCAAAGCACACTATACCAATACAGATTATCAACACATAGAATTTGAAGGCGATGAAACAGGTACTGTTTTCGATAACCAAGCCGATGAATTCAGATTTGAATTAAGCCATGGAACCATTGGTGGTTTTGAAGGTGTCTGGGGTATGCAGTTTTCTAACCGCGATTTTTCAGCCATAGGTGAAGAAGCTTTTATACTTCCTTCAGACACCCAGGTTTTCAGTTTATTTTTGATTGAAGAGCGAAACTTTGATAATTGGCATGCAGAATTTGGTATCAGATATGATAATCAATCAGTGGATACAGCCTTATTTAATGACATCGACGAATCCGCTTTGAGCATCTCTTTCGGTGCCACCTTCGACCTGAATGATCACTGGACGCTGCCTATTAATATCACTTCCGCACAGCGCTTACCTACAGCTGAAGAGTATTTTTCAAATCAATCAGGAAGTGATGAATTGGTGCCACATTTGGCCACAAACGTCGTTGAAATAGGTAACCCAGATTTAAAAGAAGAAGTGGCCAATAATTTTGATATCGGTATCAAATATCGAAACAATGGATTAAGTTTTAACGCTGCTTTCTTCTACAACCAAATTGATGATTACATTTTCTTACGCAATACAGGGGCAGAAGTTGAGGAATTCCCAGTATTTATGTATGCCCAACAAAACTCAACATTTATGGGTTATGAAGCTGATTTAGGGTATCAGTTTGATGATGCATTCAATAATCAATGGAATTTCCGCTTATTCACTGATGCCACGGAGGCAGAATTGAATACGGGTGAAAATGTACCTCGCATACCCAGCAATCGGTTCGGTGCAGAAATCAATTGGTTACGCGGCCCATGGTCAGTAGGCGTGCAACACACGCATGTGGCCAAGCAAAACGATTTGGCTGCTTTTGAATTACCGACAGATGGTTATGATTTATTGGACTTAACCGCCAGTTGGGTTAATTATCATGATCGATTCGAAACCTTGATATTCATTCGCGCCGACAATTTACTGGATGAAGAAGTGCGTGAACACGCCTCATTCATTAAAGACCTTGTACCCAGACCTGGCCGCAGTGTTTCAGCAGGTTTCAGATTAACTTTTTAATATGACATGATGATGTTAAAATGCGCCCCTGATTAATTAAGCTATAAGCTAAAAGGGGCGTATTTTAACCATGTCTGAACCCAAAACAGATACCAAACAAAGTTACAAAAACCGACGCACTTTTGCGATCATTTCTCATCCTGATGCGGGTAAAACCACCATCACAGAAAAAATTCTGTTATTCGGTGGTGCCATTCAGGTTGCAGGTTCAGTTAAATCCAGAAAAGCCGATCGTCATGCCACCTCAGATTGGATGGCCATGGAACAAGAGCGTGGTATTTCAATCACCTCTTCTATCATGCAGTTCCCATACAAAGGTCGTACCATGAATCTGCTAGACACACCCGGTCATGCAGACTTTTCAGAAGATACTTACCGCACTTTAACGGCTGTTGACTCAGCTTTAATGGTTATTGATTGTGCCAAAGGCGTAGAGGAAAGAACCATTAAACTGATGGAAGTATGTCGTTTAAGAACCACACCTATATACACTTTCATCAACAAACTAGACCGCGAAGGTAAAGAGCCAATCGATTTATTAGATGAGGTAGAAGATGTATTAAAAATTAAATGCGCTCCCATCACATGGCCCATTGGCATGGGTAAGCGACTCAAAGGAGTCTATCATTTTATCAATGATGAAGTCATGCTTTACGAAGCTGGAAAAAACTACGAAACTCAAGAAGCCGTGATCATCAAAGGACTTAACTCTAAAGAGTTAAATGATGCTTTAGGAACAGCTGCTGATGAATTCCGCGAAGAAATAGAGTTGGTAGAAGGCGCTTCAAACAAATTTGATTTAGATGCTTACCTCAAAGGTGAGTTGTCTCCTGTTTTTTTTGGTTCTGCCATTAATAACTTTGGTGTTCAACCTTTACTCGATTCTTTTGCAGAAAATGCCCCCGAACCACAACCTCGAGCGACGCTGGATCGAATTGTAGAACCCAACGAAAAAAAATGTACTGGTTTTGTGTTTAAGATCCAAGCCAATATGGACCCTAACCACCGTGATCGTGTTGCATTTATGAGAATTTGCTCAGGGGTTTTCAACCAAGGCATGAAATTAAAAAACTCACGCACTGAAAAAGACGTCAAAATCCCCAATGCCCTGACTTTTCTGGCTGAACAACGCGAACATGTTGAACACGCTTATCCGGGTGATATCATCGGCATTCATAATCATGGCACCATCAGTATTGGCGATTCATTCAGTGAGAACGAAGTATTACAGTTCACCGGCATCCCCAGTTTTGCACCTGAACTTTTCAGGCGTGCTCGATTAAAAGATCCCTTGAAATTAAAGGCCTTACAAAAGGGTCTGGCGCAACTGTCTGAAGAAGGCGCCACCCAATTCTTTAAGCCTCTGATCAGCAATGAATTAATATTGGGTGCCATTGGGGTACTGCAGTTTGAAGTGGTCGCCTATCGATTAAAACGTGAATACAATGTAGAGGCCATCTTTGAAAATGTTGAAACCAGAACAGCCTATTGGGTTGACTCTGATGACGATAAGAAAATGCAACAATTTAGAAATAAAAATGAAACTTATTTAGCTGTAGATGCACATGGACATTTGGTTTATTTGGCGCCTTCAATGGTTAATTTACAACTCGCCCAAGAACGCCACCCAGACATCAAATTCCACAACACCACAGAAACATTGAAATCGGTATAAAAGACCATACTTTTTTCAATTAACTTCTTGACAAAAAGCACGATTGATAAGAAAATTCGCATCCTCGTGGCTATATAGCTCAGTCGGTTAGAGTA
>CALLLZ010000006.1 GCA_938008005.1 uncultured Marinicella sp.
CGTATATGGTTGTCCTAACAGCTGATAATGACAAAGCAACCAGGCGTGCCTTTCCAGTAGGTAAACATTTAAATACATTGTTTGATAAATATCGGTCTGAAGCTCAGAAAAATGCAGACCGAAGGACAATTGGACATTACAAGCCTTATTTTACTCATATGATTGAGGACATTGAAGGCGTTGAAGGTAATGGCTGTGGCAGTAAATATCAGCCATTAAAAACAGAAGTTAATATGTTGAATGATTCAGAACATATAAACCAGTGGGTGACTAATTATTCTAAAGAGGGTCACCAACTTGAATTGGATGACACCATAATCAGGCACATCGACGATAAATAAATGCAACTCAATCCTGACAACCCCATTCAAGTCATCCGGGTAAAAGATCGAGATATTTTAGATAAACACAGCAACATTGTTTGTGATGATTTGGTTGACTTGATCCGTTCTTACATCATTTTTCAATTCAGATATGAGAACCAATAATCATGGCCATTAATAAAAGAAACCTAAGTAAGAAGAAAAACATTGTTTTGTGTTCTGATGGAACCGGTCAAAGTGGTGGCGGTGGAAACAATACCAATGTCTGGCGTATTTACGATGCGATAGATGTTAATAATCAAGATATCAAGCAAATGACTTTTTATGATGATGGTGTTGGCACCAACAAAAATTTCATCATGAAAGCCATCGGCTTGGGGTTTGGTTTTGGATTAAGTAAGAACATCAGACAGTTGTATAAAAATGCCGTTATACATTACAAACCTGGAGATAATTTATACTTGTTTGGTTTTTCGCGTGGAGCACATACCATACGTTTATTGGCTGAAATGATTTGTTCTTTTGGCATTTTAAATCCAAAATCGTTTGATAACGAAGAACAGTTAGACGAAGCAATTTTTCAATTACAAAAAAAGTTTAAAGCTGCCATTCGTCGTGCGTGGGTAAGGAAGCTGTTTTCAACTCGTTCAAGCGATAAACAAGCTGTTTTTAGAAAAGAAACCGTTGCATCAATTCAGCTTGAAAATGCCAGTTATAACAAACAACTGGAAAAAATGGTTAAGAAACAACAGCAACCTGACCAGGTAGAAAACATTGTGAAAGATGTGGAAATTGCCTTTGTGGGTGTCTGGGACACGGTTAGTGCAGTGGGAATGCCAGTAGAGGAAATGCGGGAAAACTACTTTTTCGCTGAACATGCCTTTGTCGATAATAAACTCCATAAAAATATCAAGCGGGCTTGTCATGCTTTAGCTATTGATGAAAAAAGACACACCTTTAAACCAGAATTATGGGACCAGTCTTCAGCAGCGGATAAAGAGCGCATTGAACAAGTTTGGTTTTCAGGAGTTCACGCCAATGTTGGTGGTGGTTATCCCAAAGATCAACTGTCATTGGTTTCATTAGAATGGATGATGTGTGAAGCCAGTAAAGTTGGATTAATTTTCAGGGAATCAAGACTGATAGAAATTACCAATCATGCCAATCACAATGGAACATTGTATGATTCCAGATCTGGTGCTGCTGCGTTTTACCGGTACAAACCAAGAAATGTTATGGAGCTAACCCAAAAGTCTTTTGCTGACGAGTCCAATACCATACCGAAGATACATATTTCGGTGTTTCAAAGAATCATGGACTCACCTGCTGTTTATTCGCCTATTAACTTACACGAGTCTACAGAGATTATCAGCAATCATTATTCAGACAATAAAATATATCATAAACGTGTTTTAGAAAAGCAAGAAGAATGTAACAGTAAAATAGAACAGTGCAAAATTGACTCGAACAATAGCAAAAAATCGGGCAAAAAAAATAGTGACAATCCATGGAATGTTGTTTGGTGGCATAAAATCATGCATTTTGTATTCTTGATGTTCATCGCAGCCTTTTTAACAACAGGATATCAGCTGACAAAAAAAACACCGGTCATAGAGGTTACATATGAACAACAAACATTCAAGATCATTCAAAAAAGTTTAAAAGCCATCAATGAATTAAACCCGCTTTATTTCACCAATAAAATATTGCCTGGTTATGCCAACCATTGGCAAATAGCTTTGTTGATGATGGCTATTTTGGTTTTGTTGTTATTTTTGAATGCGGTTTTCAAAAAACACCATGATAACATTGCCAACCTATTATGGAATCATGAGCCCTATAATACAAATCAAATCAATGCCAAAAGGTTACACGTAAATTCTTTTCTGTATGTTCTATTCGGAATTGCTGGTTTTTTTCGCAAGTGGAAAATACTTAACAAAGCAATGATCCCTTCATTTAAGAATAAAATACTGCCCATATTGATGACTCTATTATTTGCAGGGGTTATAGTAGCTGCCATCTTGTATTTATTTGCTCCTGATATGATCAGCTAAAGAATCACAGATCCGGCTTAGCTTAAGCTTTTAGGGGGGGGGCAGCTTCACTAGGAGAATTTTATTGATGCTTTTATTTTAAAAACTGTTCTAATGGAAATACTGTGTTGTTAAACTGGAATCTTACTCAAAACCATTAATAAAAATAGTGTCGTTTAAATTAAGATTTAAATATGGTTCAAGCCACGCCATTTGGGGGCGATCTTCACTGAAATTATTGGTCGGTTCAATGGTGAATATATAGTCTCCCCATTGAGGTCCGGCGGCCCACCAGCTCCAACCTAACCATACATCTGCATTGTTTTCCATATAATCAATTGTACCCTCAATTGATTGCCGACAGGCTGGGTTGTTTGCACCACCAAACTCACCTAAAAAACCCATCATGTCATGTGTTCGTAACCATTGAGTGACTGCTTCAAGCTGAGCACTACCATGACTGGCGTTACAAAAATCAGATGTGCCCGAAAAGTCAGCGTCGAAGTACTGGTGTAAATCAAATGCAAAATTTTCATTGGGATCAACCACGCCCAGCATAACCTCTGAATTAGAGGTGCCGTACCAGTTTTGATTCCAACTGTGAGCCCCTGTCCATGCATTACCTGGAACTAAGATTAATTGTTCTGCTCCTGCTTGTCTGATTGCTGCTATGGCGACATTAGCACTGGTTAACCATTGTTCTGTTGGCATACTATTGGGCTCATTCATTAAACCAAAAATGACTCTGGGGTTGTTGCTGAATTGAGTGGCTATTCGGGTCCAAAAATCTGCAAAAGCGCTGTTTGGAACAGATGCACTACCAATAAGTTGGTTGTTATACCTGGCATAATTATGTGGGTCAATAACCGCAAAGCGTCCATCAGCAGTTGCCATATCGATGACTTGGATTAATTGATTGAAATAACTGGTGTTGAATGGTTGGTTAAGTTGTGGCTGTAACCGTTCCCATCTAAATGGGATGCGATATACATTCATACCTTTGTCATTGAAGTAGTTAAATTCATTCTGGTTGGGCCAAAATGTGCCACTGTCAAACTCAGCACCTGCAAGGTTAACTCCTCTTAGCATGGTTTGAGCCTGCGTGAATTGAATAAAAAATAAGAGAATTAAAGCAGCAGATTTCAAACTTCGATGGTTCATAGTTATGGGTCTAAATAAAAAGCCACACTTTACTGTGAAATGATTGACGCCAAAGTTAACTGATTCACAAAATTAAACTAAAATTTATGAGTTTTTAGCACCGATGATTATTGGCATGATTTGAAAAATTATCCAGCTCTTTTTAAATAAACCAATAACAATGAAACAGCCGCTGGAGTCATTCCTTGAATACGAGATGCTTGACCGATAGTTGCGGGTTTTATGTGGTTGAGTTTTTCGGTGAGCTCACCACTGAGGCCTTTGATGCCACTGTAATCCATGTCTAAAGGAAGTGCTTTGTCGGCATGGGCTTTGGC
>CALLLZ010000007.1 GCA_938008005.1 uncultured Marinicella sp.
GATGCTTTGATGCAAAAACTCAATTTAAATCGGCCCAAAGTATTGTCTGTTGATGATTTGAGCTTAGATGTAAGCAACTGGCAAGTGAGTCGAGCTGGGCAAGCCATTATGATGCACAAAGCTTGTATGCAGATATTGGAATTGTTAATGCGTTCATCACCACATGTGGTTTCAAGGCAAGATTTAGAATACTTACTTTGGGGTGATTTATCACCACAGAGTAATCCTTTGCGTTCACATATACATGAATTGCGAAAGGCCATTGATAAACCTTTTGATTTTGCGATGTTACAAACGGTGAAAGGCGTGGGGTATCGCCTGATTTCAAGCAAGAGTTAGGGAGGTGACATGACGAAAATTAGTATAGCCCAAAGAATCAAACGAGCCATGATTGGACTGACTTTGATGTTGTGTTTGGTTTTTACTGTTTTAGCCATGATGATGGTTTATGTGGTTGAAGATCAAGTGTTTATTAATTTGTTGAAGCATGAACAGCAGCGTTATGAACAGTCTCGATTGGATGAAAGGCTCGATTGGCAACCCAGTATGGAAGCGATGCATTATTATTTAGGTGAAGAAAGTTTCCCGTCAGAAATTTTACAAGTTGTTGGTAAAAAAGCAGGTGTCTATGAGTATTTTACCGATGACAGTGCTGGGTTTTTATTGTTAGGCGAGTCAGTTGACGGTCAACAAAAGTATGTGATCAGTTTTGATGTAAGTGAATTTTTGGCAGTCAGGTCAGGCCGCTTTGGTATGTGGTTTATTATTGGTTCAGTGTCGTTATTTCTGTTGCTTTTCTCAATTTGGATCTCATCTCGTTTGGCCAAGAAAACGTTGTTTCCCTTGCGACAATTGACTGAACAATTTCAAGATGACAGTGATGAGTTGCCAGAGGATTTTGCTGCAGACTTTTCTGGTGATGAAGTCGGTGTATTGGCACAGCAATTAGAGCATACGATTGCGCAAGTTAATGCGGCTGCTGCGCGCGAGTTTGAATTTAATCGTGGCGTCAGTCACGAACTGAGAACCCCAATTCAAATTGCTCAAAATTCACTGGAATTATTACATTTAAAAACTGTGCAACAACCCGCTTCAAGCAATCAAACAGTTTTGGGTCGATTGCAACGTTCCATCATGCAAATGAAACAAATTACGGAAGCGTTTTTGTGGTTAGCCAGTGATTATCCATCTACACAACAGACATGTGACGGTAAAAAAGTCATCGATGATTTAATTGGGGCGTACCTTATTAACCATCCTGATCGCCCAATCACTGCAGAATTGAGTAAAGGTTTAAATTATAAGGCACCAGCTTCTGTGCTAAGAATTATCCTTGATAACTTGTTACGCAATGCCATGCAACACAGTGACTCAGGGCTGGTCAAATGCCAGATGAATGATCAAATGATCCGTGTTGAAAATGCTGTACTCAAAGGCACCATTCAACCGGGTTATGGTATAGGTTTGAGTATTGTTGGACGTTTGTGTGAACAATTAAACTGGGAGCTCAGGGTAGATTCGAGCTCCAAGGATATTTTCAAAGCAGTCATTGACTTGGTTGATCAGCAGTGATTTTAAAGTTGATGTAACCATAGAAAACGACGTAAATAGCTGTTTGATGATTTTGAAAGAGTTGATTTGTGTTTAAATTGGTAGCTAATGCGATAAAAGGAGATAAAAACACGATGGCTTGATGGAACTTATTGAATAAAACTAATTATACTTAACGTTCAATTTTGTCTTTTAAATAATATAGAGTACTTATAAATAATGCATCGAGAGCAACTGATTCAAAATAAAAATTATCAATTCCTGGCCTTGAACATTGCTGGTTGGTTGGGTTATAGCTTGACTTCATATGCGAGTGCTTATTATTGGGATAAACCTGCTAAATACTATTGGTTGGTGTTGTTGGGTTGTTTGTTGGGTTTTGTGATTACCTTTTTTATGAGACCAATTTATAGGTTGTATTGGAACAGTTCAATCCTAAGCATAGTGACGGTTGTTTTAGCGACCAGTTTTGTTGCATCATTGTTATGGGCTGTTCCAAATAACATTGCTTACTGGGAATGGTATAAAGGTGGTTATGACCCTGATGGATGGATGGCGTATTTCATGGGTGGGGCGAATATGTTCTATATTCTGCTGTGTTGGAGCTGTTTGTATTTTGGAATTAAATTCTACCAGGCTATGGAGCAAGCCAGTCAAAAAGCCCTGAAAGCCACTGCATTGGCACATCAGTCTCAATTGAAAATGTTGCGTTATCAATTGAACCCACATTTTTTGTTCAACACGCTTAATGCAATCTCAACACTAATTTTGGATAAGTCTAACAAACGTGCCAATGAGATGGTGATCCGGTTATCTAATTTTCTACGTTATTCTTTAGATAATGATCCGATGCAAAAAGTAACTTTAGAACAAGAGGTTATGACCTTGGAATTGTATCTTGGAATTGAAAAAGTGCGTTTTGAAGATAATTTAAAGTTGAATTTTAAATTGGATGAAGAATCCAAAGGTGCGTTGATACCAAGTTTGATTTTACAGCCTTTGGTAGAGAATTCGATTAAATATGCAATAACACAGTCCGAAGCAGGAGGAACCATCTCATTTAGGGCTAAAGTGTTTGCTAAAGAACTGTTGTTAGAGCTAAAAGATGATGGTCCGGGGGTCGCCTTGGTTGATGGTGAGTTGCCTTGTGGAAGAGGGGTTGGAATTGGTAACTGCAAAGAACGATTGAATCAGCTTTACGGAGAAAACCATGCATTCACAGTTTCCAATGCAGAACCACACGGTCTAAAAATAAATATTCGTTTACCATTTGAGAAAGAACAATGAGGCAAACTATGAATCAAACTATTAAGGCCATTATCGTTGATGATGAATTGTTGGCCAGACGAGGTTTGGTTTTGCGTTTGGCAGCTTATAAAGACATTGAGATTGTCGCAGAATGTAAAAGTGGTAGAGAAGCCTTGAAACAAATCGCAAAGCTTGGTCCTGATTTGGTGTTTTTAGACATCCAAATGCCAGGGCTTAGTGGTTTTGATGTAGTGGAGCAGATGCAAGGTGATGACATGCCAATGGTGGTTTTTGTTACAGCTTTTGATAAAT
>CALLLZ010000008.1 GCA_938008005.1 uncultured Marinicella sp.
CTCTCTCTGATTTGCTTTGCATAAGAAGATGTTGCAGTTATTGATCAACAAATAAAAAGCTATCATTGATGTTTGGTTATCACCATATCGGTAACCTCTACGGTACAACCGTCTTTTGGTGGATTGTGTACTCCCCAATCATCGACCACTATCATCATTGTTTCATTGAAGATAGTTGGCCCTGTTTCCCGATATGCATGCCAAAGTTCATTGGAAGCATCGCACTTCGATTCAGAGGCATCACAGACCCAAGTGTCCCATTGATATTTTCCTTGGTTTTTTCCGGTTGTAATTTGACTGGATGTAAAAGTAATGTGTTGACTGGCGCCAGTATTAACCCTAACAGAACCTCCTCCTTTGTTTATCCATGGCACCTGAAAATTACGCGCATCCCAGTTCGATGCAAAACCACCAGCGCCATTTGGTCCTGTCGTTTCAACAAAATCCACCTCACGCTCTCCTTGATCCCAACATCCACCTGACTGATTACACCAAGGAAACATATACACTGAGACCCATTCAGTCGGGCTGCATTTACCTCCAGGCACTTTGACATTGAAATCGATAGCGGCAATTTCCTTCATATTTATATCTGTTCCGCCACACTGAACTGCTGTGGTATATGCACAGGCTCCCTGTGTGCTGCTGTTCATCACCACAGTCGCAGAACCAGGTGTACTACTTGATTGAAAATCAATAAGCGAACATCCGTTATTTTGTGCCACTTTATCATCTTGGTGGCTGAACAAAGGTTGGCAAGTGTTAGGCGAGGCTGACATAGCCACGTTAAAATAAAGTAGCACTAAAGTACCGAATAAAATATGTATTATTTTTTGCATAATATGAACTCCTGAGATAGATTTGAATGAGACATAATCGATGTTGGTTCAATACAGAAGTGCTTTAAAATTAGGTGGTAATTCTTAGCTTGGTTCATTTTAAGTTCTCTTCTGGTCAAGAGCACATTTTCACTGCGGTTAATCCTGTACAGAAAATTCAGTTAAACCCAACTTTCCATCAACAACCTATTACTCAACCCAATATGTTTAATTTTAATGTGCATTTACAAACATCTTAAATAGACAGTAACAGCTTGGTAAGCCTAAAGATATTACACTCTATTACACTGCAGTTTATTTTAGGAAGTGAACAATCTATTGGAACAAAACAATTGGATTGTCATAAGCAAGTGGTTGAACTGTGTTAAACAACGACAAGCCCAACATCACAGAATGGTTTATTTCAATCATCATTGAATCATCATTAAATCATCATGAATGTATCTCTGTTTTTTATTAAGGTTAACTATTGCCTACTATGAATAAAAAATATCAAGGTACTTAGACCTTAATACTTGCATCAAAAAAAGCACTTTTTTATACCGGAACACAAACATGAAGTTAATCATATTAATCACATCATTATTCGTTGCTATAACCAGTAAATCAGCCATATTTCAGGTTAACCTAACCACCACTGATGACATAGATGTAAACCCCGGCAACGGCATTTGTTCAATACCAGGCGGTAATTTTTGTACCCTCAGGGCTGCTGTTATGGAAGCCAATGCACTGCCGGGGAATGACATCATCGTGTTACCAGGTGAAGCGCTGATAGAGTTAACCATTGTGGATGCTGGAGAAAATTCAGCGGCTACAGGCGACCTTGATATCACCGATAACGTAACCATTGGTAGTTTTATTGAACCCATAGAAGATTTTCCGACTGTATCTGCTCTTGGCATGGATGACCGGGTTTTTGATGTTGGTTTCAGCGCCGGCAATGTCAGCTTCGTCAATTTCAAAATCATCAATGGCAATGCCAGTTCCAATTCGCAAAATGGTGGGGCTATCCGGATAAATGCATTCAATGAAGTTGAAGTCATCTCTGTTTGGTTCCAAGACAATGTTGCTGAATCTGGTGGAGCAATTTATGTCAACGGCAGCAGTGAATTATCGGTCACCAACAGCGTGTTCAGAGCCAATGCTGTGACTGAAAATGGTGCTGCCATCAGCGCCATTGGTGATGTATTCATCAATCAAGCTACTTTTTTTGAGCACGTGAATTTGAATGACCTTCAAAAAGAACTGTTATACATCTCCTTTGGATTTAAGACAGGTGCAGGTATTATGATCGTTAATAATTCCACCTTGTTCAATAACAACGGTGCCGCTATCTATTCTAACGGTGGCCAGGTTTTTCTGAATAACTCCACTGTGGTTAACAACGATCGATTCGGTCTACGTGCTTCTCAAGGCCTGAGCCCTTTTGACACCATCGCATCAATAAGTAACACCGTTTTTTTTAACAATGGCATAGCAGACTGTTCGATCTTATCCGGTGTGACTGAAAGTGTTAACAACCACAACATGTCTTTAGACTTTTCCTGCTTAAATGGAGGAAGCACCAACCTGGTTGGCCCACCAGGCTTATCCAGTGTGAAAACCGATGCCAATGACTGGCACCGCTACTTTAGGCCAAGCTTCAACAGTCCTCTGGTAGATTCGGCCAGCACATCCAGTCCTGGGGTTTCAGGCGCCTGCGAAATTCAAGATCAACTGGGGTTAACTCGAGCTGATGACGGAGGTATGCGGTGTGACCGCGGAGCCATTGAACTGTCATCAGACATCATTTTTTTTGATGGTTTTGAATCAATGTAAAAAATCAACATCAAACTCAACCGCTATGGATATCAATCATTGAGCCAGTCAACAACGACTCACACCATATGTGAATTGCTACACCTCCATCACCTGGCCTATGGATTCCTGATCTCGCCTTTTCTAGCTATTTTGTTATTCCCAGGTATAACAGCGACTGTCCCTTTGCTTTCTATTTGATAGGCAAATAAAAGCCCATGATACTTTGCCCAAAGAGCTGTTAGCGTAACCCAGATTGCTCAGTGGGAATGAGCTTACGCTCTACAACGGAGGAAAAACCAAGCGGCTGATAAAGTTTGGGGTCGAAGCTCGCAAACAAAACAAAACCAAACTCACCGGTACGAATTGGGTGAAGCGGGTAGTTGTTCTCACATGGATCGGTGACAAGCTTTACCAACAAACGACCTCCTAATTCGCTGACAGCCCCAGAAACATCGTCAAGTTCCCTATCTACAGTAAATGGCTCATTCCTGAGGCAGGTATACATGGCCACAATCGAAGCATCTGTCGATGGAGTCATTATGTCTGAAATAGGCCAGGATTCAATTGGTTTAA
>CALLLZ010000009.1 GCA_938008005.1 uncultured Marinicella sp.
TGTTAAGATGGGAGTAATCGAGAGTTTGTGTATCAGTTGTTTTTATTGTTGTATGAGATTTCAATGATACCACCAGAGTGTGGTGAAGCTTGATTTGTCGTTATGCCAGGTGCGCCTATGATGAGTGAATTACCATGACCAAAATTACCGGAGGTTACTGATATCCCACAAGAAGAATACATGCTCTTGCAATAATAATTACTGTTATTGGTGTTGATTACTTGGCCAGTTTCACTGCCAAAGATGATGTGAATAAGACCCGAATTAATGTGGTTACCTATGTCCTCATACGGAACTCCAATGACGGCATCGTCAAAGCCATCAGCATTGAAGTCAGTGGCAAAGACCGCTGTTCCTAATAAGTCATTGTCTTCCGCTTTGTCATTATTATCAGCAGCGTTTTGTAAAATTAATTGATTGTTAGATTCAGTCAGCCCGTGATCAGAGCCATATATGATTTGTGCAACACCTCCATTGAAAACACCAGAAGCGAAATAATCTTCGCCAGGCACGCCTATTAATAAATCATCAATTTGATCACCATTAAAATCTCCAACAGCCACAGCATATCCAAACATATCCCCGTCTTCTTCAAAACCAACAATGTCTCGCGCCTGGCTCCAGACTTCAACATGTTGACTTATTCCATTCTTGTTTCCTTTGATGACTTGGACCATACCGTTATATAAAGTCGGATCAGTACTTTCAAAGGGTAGCCCGATAACTAAATCGATGAACCCATCATGATCAAAATCACCATGATTCAAAGCCCAACCAAATTGATCAAAAGCACCAGCCGAATTATTTCCGAGCGTATTTTGAGAAATTGAGGTGCTGTTCTTTACAGTGATACCGTTTGTACTTCCATAGAAGACATGTATCATTCCAGCATTAATCATATTGCCTTCATTAGTTTGTATGTCTTTTTGTGGAGCTGATACGATCAAGTCCTCAGCACCGTCTTGATTGAAATCTGCTGCAGTTAAACTCCAACCAAAATGACCGTATGATTGTGGCCTTTGTTCTGGGTTTGTTGCCAAAATGGGCTCTTGAATAAAAACAGATTTATTGGAAAGACCAATATTTGACCCATAAAAAATATTAATTGCTCCAGAATTAATTAATTTTGGAGGGGATGTATTTTCCCCTGAGTTGTAATCTTCATAGGGTACACCGACTGCCAAGTCAGTGAATCCATCAGCATTAAAATCACCGGTGGTCATAGCTGTTGCAAAAGCATCGAAATTTTCTGTTTGTCCATCATTATGTTGTTGAAAAATTAAGTGACTTGTATCGTATTTAAGACCATTTTTAGAACCATAAATGACTTCTGCGGCACCGGAAAATTGACGATTGAATTGAGTATCAAAGTCAGATTTTAAATCATAGCCTGGAATGCCTATAACTAAGTCATCAAAACCATCGGCGTTGAAGTCACCATGAACCAGGGTTTGACCATGAGACCCATAAGTTGTCTCATTGGATTCTCCTTTGGTTTGATTGTGTAATGGCGACCAGAGGCTCACGGTGTTAATTTTTTTTGGTTTGGTAAAATCAGTGTCTGGGTTAAATATAGGGCTGTCGCTTTCATTGAAAAAATCATTGGGCAACGTAATCCAGTTGAAAGGTACATTTGACCGGTTGTTTTGGGTTGAAAGAGCCGATTGAATGATGTCTTTAGCTGTGGCAAATTGCTCTTGATGGATGGCTTTTTGTAATGGATGAATTTTATTTCTAATGATTGTGGCTGATTCATTGTCCATGCTTAGGTATGCATTTTTATACATAGAATCAAACCATCTTTTAGCAATTTCATGTTTATTGAGCATTAAGTGGTAATTAAGTATTCTCAGATCAAAATATAATGTCTTTTTACTGTTGTATCCATAATGTTCATGAAAATCAGGAATATTATTGATGAGTTGATTCGTTGCTTGCATGATTAAACCTTTGCTTTCAAATATATTGGCAAGGTAGATTCTGGCTGCAAGTGTTGTGGAGTGATTCCTTCCCAACACTTGAATCATGGATTGAACCACATGATCGAGGCTTTTTGTACCTTGAACAAAAGTTGTGTTATTGAGAGTCAATGCGGCTGCTGCAGCTCCTTTTGCAATGAGTACTTTTTGATTTTTAGCTGAATAATGTTTTTGTAAAACATCGGTAGCTAATTGATATGCCTTGTGAGCAGACATGTGATTGTTTCTGATCTCATAATGATTGCCTTCAAGCAGGTGGATTTGAGCCAAAATATCAGGTTTTCTATCACCCTTTTCCCACAGTAATTTAAGTTTTTTGATTAACAATGGTGTTGTGGTATGTAGTTCTTGCTTGTTATTTAAATGAACCAGATTAATATAAGCAGTCAATTGTAGCTGTATATCTTTTTGACTTTTGGCCTGTATTTTAATGGCCTGAAGTAACAGCTTTTCTGTTTGTTTAATGTTGTTAATCTGACTGGTTGTGTTACTTTTTTTGACCAACAGTTCTAGGCGCATGCTATCACTGATCTTTGAATCTTTTAAAAGGACAGTAGATAATTTGAGTAATTTGTCCTTCTTGTTTTGTAAATAGTAAGTGTTAACCAACTGTAATAAGCTCTCATGTTTTTGTTTGGTTGAAATGACTTGGTTATTGAGTAACATTTGTTCTACATCTGAAAGAACATCAACGGTTAAAATCCCTTTAACTTCTCCTGGAGGTGATGATTTGACCAGCACATCAGTTAAAATCTGATTGAGTGCTCTGGTTTCTTGGTTGGCTTGTTGGGTTTTATAGTTGCTATACATTGAGATGATAGAAATACCAACAGCCAGTGTTAAGGCAGATGCCATGGCTAATTTTTTGGCCCTCTTAATGGGTTTCTGACTCAGGGTGTACAAGGTTTTTTCAACTGCGTAAATGTCAGGCCTTTGTGCAGGGTTTTGAGCAACCATTGATAAGATTAATCTTTGCCATTGTCTGGGTCCATTCAGTTGAGATCTTTTTATAGGTAATGATTTTATTTGTTGCTCTATGTCATTATATTCAGAGTTAATTAATGGGTGTGAAGAAGTATTAAGATGCCAGAACAGCAATCCAAGAGCGTATATATCTGTTAATTGCGTGCACTTCATATCAGCAAATTGTTCTGGTGCCATTGATATTGGACTGGCTTGATGAATGTGATTGTTATAAGGTTTTGATCTATCTTGTCTACTTGAACCAAAGTCAAGTAAAATGATTCCACGATCTGGTTGTATCATTACATTAAGGGCTTTGATGTCTCCATGCACCAAATGGTTGTTATGTATGGCTTTCACAGCTTGGCACAGTTGCATTGCATAGGTAAGTTGTCGCTCCCATTCAAGGGATTTTTTATCGAGACAATCCTGTAAGAGTTGGCCGTCTAGATAGTCTCCCCAGAATCCAGCTATTCCTTTATCTACTGTGGCGCCATGGATAGCTAATACATGTGGGTGCCTCACATTAACCATATTTCTTGCTTCTTGAAGAAATTGTTCCTGGCTAATATACAATTGGCTTTTTCGATTTAAAAATTTAACTGCGACATTGCTATCAAGTATGGGATCATGAGCGCAATAAACTTCCCCTATGCCTCCTTGGCCAATTTTCTTAATTATTTTTAAGTGAGCCCATTGATCACCTTTATCCATTAATACTTTTGAGTTACCACTGAATTCCCGAATGTTTTTGGTGATTTTGTTTATTTGACTTAAGGCTGACTGGATGTTGTGAGGTAAGTTTGGCTTTATATTAATGACATCATTATTCGAGTGAATGCCATCATTTATTTTTTCTGCTAATGTAAAAATGTCGCTGTCAATAGGGTTTTTCATGCCATTTCGTGTGCAATCTTAACCAATGCTCGGGTAATGAACATCCTGGTGGCATTAGCAGATGGTCTATGCATCAAATCTGCGATTTCTTGATGTGAAAACCCAAATTCCATTCGCAATACCACTGCTTCACTTTCATCACTAGTCAGTTTTTCTAATGCTTTGTCATAACCGATTAATGTAACCATATCATTTTCATAAGAAAGCTTTTGTTCTTCACTCAGTTGTGTAATCGATAATTGAAAAGGTTTGTTTTTTCTGAGTTCTTGTTTGATTTGATTGATGAATACAGTGCGCAAGTAAGCAAAAAATGCACCTGGCCTGTTGGCTTTGATTTGATCAACTTGATTAAAAGCAAGCATCAAAGTATCTTGAACCACATCTTCGGTGTTCATGAAACCTTTGGCTTGTGCAGGAATTCTTCCATGAGCCCAGCGGTAAAGAGCCGGTTGAAACATGGTGAAAAGTTGATCACATGATGCTTGATCACCTTGCTTATATTTAGACAGTAATATAGCGGTGGTTGAAAAATCTGTCATCAGATAACTTAAAAGTTCAAATCTAACAGCTATTATACAATGGGAAGATATGTTTTGTATTAATTCGAATTGAATGGCAAAGTACTATGAAAACCAAGCTTTGAGATGGCATTACTCTATACTTGTTCCATCACCACTTGCACATGGCTTAAAGGCACAGTTTTTTTGAGGGTCACGTCCGACAAAACTACCATCAGAGCACTGTTTAACATCTTGAGTGCACAGAAGTTCTTCGTCTTTTTTAACCGCTTTTAAATCACATGAGTGAAATTTACAATCGTTTAATGGGTTGCGACTAACACTGTGACCAGCTGGACAAATTTTTAAATCTTTACTACAAGCTTTGTCGACGGTTTGAAGTGTACTTCCGACTTTGGCACTGCTTTCGGGGCAAGGTTCAAACTCACAAGAGTTACTTGGATCTCTGGATGCAAAACTGCCATCAGGGCATTGTTTGACATCTTCAGGGCAAGCGCTGACTTTGGGTGGGGCAGGGCAATCGAAGAACTCACATTGATTGTTTATATCGCGACTGACTGATTGACCATCAGCACACATTTTAAGATCTTTTGTACAGCCTTTGATATCTGTTGTTTCTACCTGTTTGATTGCAGACTCACTGGTTTGCTGTTGGCAGCCTAACAAAAAAAATGATATCAATCCGAACAGTACTGGTCTCATAGTTTCTTTTCCCAGAACATAGCTGCACCATTGCTGTCGTCTAACTTATATTGGTTGAAACCATACTTCTCATAAGCAGATTGAGCGATTGAGTTACCTTCTAAAACTTCTAGAGTTAATTTACAACATCCTTTGTTTTGAGCTATTTCTTCGACTTTATCAAACATCTTACGGCTGATACCTAAGCGGCGATATTCACTGGCTACCACCACATCGTGAATATTGACCAAAGGTTTACAAGCAAAAGTAGAGAAACCTTCAAAACAATTGGTCAAGCCAGCAGGTTGACCATCCACATAAGCAATTAAACTGAAAGCGTCATTGCGTTTGGCTAATTCAGGGACTAAGTTTTGAGCCGTATAATCACTCAAGGCCACACCACCTCCCATAGGGTCAGTGGCATAGCAATCCAACAATTCAATCATGTGATGCGCATGTTGAGGGTTGTTGTAATCGACTTGAATGATTGATACGGTCATCTTATTTTGGGTCAGTCTCTTAATTTAGCTAACAGCCTTAATAATTCAATATACAACCATACGATAGTTACCATCAAACCAAAGGCGCCGTACCACTCAAAATGTTTAGGCATGTTATTCTCTGATCCCCGCTCAATAAAATCAAAGTCCAATACCAAATTTAATGCGGCAACAGCACAAATAACCACACTCATACCAATGCTCATTAAGCTGGCATTTTCAGTTTGGAAATAGCTTACTTGTGCGCCAAATCCGAATGAAGCAATTAAACTAATTACATAAAATAAGGCAATGCCCATGGTGGCGAATATAATGACTTTTTTGAATGTTTCTGTAACTTTAATCAAACCAGTACGGTAACAAAATAGCATGGAGAACATCACAGCTACAGTCAGGCCAACAGCTTGCATGACTAACCCCGGATACCGTGCTTCAAACATGGCTGACAAGCCACCAACGAACAGCCCTTGTAGAGCAGCATAAATCATTGAACCGGCTGGAGCAAAATTGGGTTTAAATGCCACAACCAAGCCAACAACGATGCCACCAAACATACCAGTTAACATCAGGGTTCTGCCTAAACCAGGGTCGTTAAGCATGGTTTGCCAAGCCCAAGCGCCAACAGCAACAACAATTAACATTAATATGCCGGTTTTATTGATGGTGCCATCAACAGTCATGCGTTGTGAATCATCAACAATAAATTCATCAACCGGTCCTAAGCTCATCGCTTGTTGATCCATTTGAGCCATGGCCGGGTTGGATGTTTTCATGCCTTTCAAGTTCATGGGTAATACCTCAAGTAATTAATATAAATATTATAGCAATTCCACGCTATCAATCTCAAGGTATAAGTGTGTTCTTTAAGTGGGAAATTCAAGTCATGTGCCAGTGATTAGTTTTATTGCTGGTATTTGTCTTGGGGCTTCATTATTGGTTTTGCCAGAAAATTGATTAAATTGGGTGGAAATAACAGGCCAGTGAAATAACGATTTAAATTCAGACGGAGAGGACAGAAGGCCTACAAAAATATGAAGGATTGATAGAAGAGGTGAAGCCAGTCTGTAATACTGCGCACAAGAGTATGTTGGTATCTAAAAAAATAACAATTAATTGTAACTGTTTGGCTGACCTTACGTTTATATAACAAATGCTTTAGAACTAACTTCTGTGACTCATATAGCTTTTAGCTTGATTCATGATGTTAACAAAAGCAGCTTGGTTGTCTTGATGAATCATTTGTATGATTCTTTGTACGGCATCTGATAAGGCATTGAGCGTTGTTGGACTGTAATGATTGAGTTTTTGAATTTCGAAATAGAGGTTTGGATTCTCATTGGATACATTATTGGCAATGCCTAATTGGGCATCGAAAGTGGTGCTGGATAACTTTGAAAGTAAGTCTGCGGCTTCACCTGATTCAGAGAGCACAGTCATAAAGGCAATGTTAACCACGTGCGATAAACCAAGTACATAAGCAATGAGGCGGTCATGATCTTCAAACTTCATGTCTATCCGTTCTGCCATGGTCGGTTGAAACAATTGTTTGACCTGATTGACCGCTTCTTCATTGCCCATGTCAATAAAAATGACGTGTTTACCCGACATTAATTGAATGTCAGGTCCAAACATGGGATGAATCGAAACCACTTTACAGCCACTGTCGGCCAATTGACGTAACGGTAGGCGCAATGGACTTTTAATAGAACTGATGTCCAATACGATACCAGTTGGTTTTAATTCACTTAAATTTTGGAGTATCTCAGCACTTTTTTGTATGGGAGTAGCTACTATTACATAGTCATGGTTAAGCTCTGTGGTTGAATAGTCAGCAATAAAGTTGTGTTGATCTTTCAGTGGTTCAAGATCATTGATGTGAACATCAAAGTTTTGTGATGCCAAGAAGTGGGCAAACCATTGTCCCATTTTACCGTTGCCGCCAAT
>CALLLZ010000010.1 GCA_938008005.1 uncultured Marinicella sp.
TGGCTCTGTAGATGTGTTGACACAAGATGAAATAGCTTATGAGCATGTTGATGATACTTTAGAGTTGTTCAGTAAAGTGCCAGGTGTATATTTAGCAAGATACAATCAGGGTATCATTAACACTGACATTGCTATACGAGGATTTGCGGGTGATGGTGTTACACCTCATGCCAAATTATTAATTGATGGTATACCTGCGAACCTACACAATGGCTATAATGAGTTAGACCAACTTTTTCCGCTTGGAATTGCATCTATAGAAGTATTCAAAGGTACAAGCGACCCACGATATGGACTTTTCAATATTGCTGGAAACTACAATGTTTTTACACGTCAGGACGAGGCAAAAGAAATTGAATTGACCTTGGGTAGTTTCAATACCCAAGAAATACAAGGTTATGCTGGATTTGCTGATGATGGTTTTATTCACAATTATTCTTTTGGTTATCGCACTGCTGAAGGTTATCGAGACCACACTGACTTAGATAAGCTGACTTTAGGAGGCAGCTGGGATTGGCAAATTGGTGATAATAAAGAATTTAGAATCATTGCTCGTCATGCTTCATATAAAGGCGATTCTCCTGGGTATTTTAATAGCCCTGAAGATGCACGTGCTAATCCACGTAATTCTGAATCTTTTGCTCAACTTGATGGTGGAGATAAAGATACCAATCATTTAAGTTTGCACTGGTCCCAAAATATAAATAATAATGTTGATTGGTCATTGAAGGCTTATGGACAAACATTTGAACGAGAGAGGTGGGTTCGATTCAGTGAGGGTGGATCATTATCAAACCGTTATGATGATCAAGAGCAAATGGGTTTGATTTCAACACTGAGTTGGTCGCTTTCAGAAAATTGGAATTTGGACTGGGGGATAGATTATGCTTACGAAGATGTACTTGAACAAAGGTTTTCTACCATAAGTAATGACAGTCGACAACGTGCAGCCGCATTTCGTGATCGCGCTTATGACTTTGTTAATTATGGTACTTATTTGCAATTATCTCATGAGTTTAGTGAGAAGTTGCACTGGAGCTTCGCTTTGCGTGCAGATAAACTCAAGGGAGATTTTGTAGATCAATTAAGTGGTCAACCACGAGACATGTACAACTTTGGTACGATTGTGCAGCCGAAATTTAATATAGTTTACGCTGTAACAGACAATGTTAATTTATTTATGAACGCAGGGCGTAGCTTCCAGCACCCTTTCGGAGCATCTGCTTATACCAGTGGTGACAGAAATGCACGTGATGTATCTGTCAATGATGGTTGGGAGCTTGGTACTCAGTTTTCTCCACATTCTAATATGACCGTCAGGTTGTCTTATTGGCAGCAAAACGCTGATGATGAATTTATCAGTATCGACGGTACAGCTCAAAATGTGGGAGAAACTGATCGAAGTGGTTTTGATGTTGCTTTTAACGGTGAAATTAACAATAAATGGTCTTATTGGGGCAGTTTTACAACAATTGATACTGAAATAGTTAAGGCAGCTGATACGATTGCAGACTCTCAAGGCAATGAGTTACGAAGTATTCCTGATTTCACTGCTTCATTGGGCCTCAATTATCAAATAACGGAAAATTTTGTTACAAGATTACATCTGGATGCGCAAGGAGATTACTATATAAATGAAGCCAATGTAGGTGGGAAGTTTGGTGACTTTACATTATTAAGTGCCAGCGCAGACTATGATGCAGGTTGGGGTGTTATCAAGTTTCAACTTAATAACATAACTGATGAATATTATGAATATGCCTTCGATTTTGCCAATGATGCAGCGTTTACAATTCACTCTCCTGGGGATGGTATCAATGGCAGCGTTTCGTTGAACTTAAGCTTTTAAAAATCATTGACGGAGTGAAAATATGACACAAACATCATTGGTTGCAGACAACATAACAGTATCACGAGGTAATTTAGTGGTACTTGATGATGTTAGTTTTACCGTTGAGCAGGGCAGTGTATTTGCCTTGCTTGGCGGAAATGGTGCTGGTAAGTCAACAACCTTACTGACATTCCTTGGGTTTATTTCACCGACTTCAGGCAAAGTATTGGTGAACAATATTGATGTCAGTAAGAACTTAACCACAGCACGTAGTGTCATTGCATATTTGCCAGAAGCAGCAACGCTTTATGAACACCTTAACGCATACGAAAACTTATTATATTTTCTCAAGCTCTCTGGCTTAAAAATTGGCCTTGGTGAGATAGATTTGGCTTTAGACAAAGTTTCTTTACCTGGTAAGGCCCGCAAAAATAAATTACAAACTTACTCCAAAGGAATGCGCCAAAAAGTAGCCATTGCATTGGCCCTTTTAAGGGATACTGATATATTGCTTCTGGATGAACCCACTTCTGGCCTCGATCCGGTAGCAATTGATGAGTTTCACACATTGATTAGTGATTTATCAAAACAAGGTAAGACAGTATTGATGGTCACTCATGATGTTTATGGTGCTTGTCAAGTTGCTGATAGAATTGCTTTACTCAGACATGGTTGCTTAGTCGGGGAATTCTCTGCGCCCCCACAAGGACGCATACAAACTGAGCTTGTTCATCAAGCATTTTCAAAAGAACACTCGTGAGTAAACTTTTTTGCATTGCTGTTGATGAGTGGCGATACTGGTTACGATCAAAGCTGGTGTTTTGGTCTATGCTGTTATTCATCATATTGCTTGTTTCAATCGGAATATTTAATGTTTTAAAGGTTTCAGCTGATCATCACGATCGTTTACAGCATCAAGAAACAGCCGAAACAACCTTTATGGCCCAACCGGATCGACATCCACATCGAATGGTACATTATGGACATTATGCTTTTCGCATGCCAAGCCCATTAGCCGTTATAGATCCAGGGCTTGATGCTGTAACCGGCCAGTCAA
>CALLLZ010000011.1 GCA_938008005.1 uncultured Marinicella sp.
TAGACAAGCTCCACCATTACATTCATGGCCTCTTATAAAGAAAGCCGGGTCAAGTGGAAATGCCGTCAACGAAGTGCCTGTAAACGGCACATCACCAATTTGATCCGTATCAGAGTCTGTTACTGAATCAAGCCGTACTTGACTGGCTAATGGCCAACCGTTATTAAAATTGACGTTTGCATCAACAGACCAACTATTCATTAAGTATCCCTGGTCCCAGTCCACAACAATTTCATTGGGTAAGGCCAATGTTGCACAATGTTTGCGTCCAGCCAATTCTATATCGGCTTTAATTCGAGTGATTGCATAACGACCATTTTCTTGCAATACCGACAAACCAGTTTGTGCCCGGTTTAATGCACTTGAACTGGTAAATAATGACACCAGACCTAATAAGATAATGACACCAATTACCATCGCGACCATCAATTCAATCAATGAAAAGCCAGCTGATTTAAATTTGTAATTCATAGTTTTAATTTCACTCCTCATGGCTGTGCCACCAAAGTTAATGTCTGAGCATTGGTTTCCTCAGGACGGTTTGATTCGTTCCAGTTGACAGTTACAGTACATATTCCATCATAAACTGAAACAGGCGTCCAAATTGATGGTGCATTAGCAAAAACTGTAGGATTAAATGCACCATTAGTGACACAGTTAATGGTTCCTGTTCCACCTGGTAGACTAGAATTTAATGATTGTGCCCATTGCTGCACATCATAAACAGCCAATGCAGCGTAGTTACACGGCGCACCCAAAGTACATTCTGCAGTACCTATAGCAGCAGTGCCGTTATAACCACCATTCCACAACGCCACGGGATTAGCTCGCATGCGATCAAGCATATTCTCAGCTAAAAAATTAGCCTGAGACCTCAAATAACCATTGTGGTTATTTCGGACTGAAATAGTCATCATACCTGCTATACCTAACAACCCGAATGAAAAAACCAAGACGGCCACCAAAACTTCTATCAGGGTAAATCCTTCTTGTAAATTCCGGCTTAAAATTTGATTAACAGAAGTTTTCATGGTTGCACCACCCTTACTGAACCGCTGGGCATTACCAGAATATTACGCTGTGAATCCGTGACAGGGCCGTAACTATTGTCAGCGTCAAATGTTACCGTATTACCACCAACCAAACCACCCAAACGATTAAACATCAACTCTCCAGCCGTACCACCAGATTGACTGATAGCCAAATCAGGCAAAGTCTGTTGTTCAAAGATTTTAGTATCGTTACTACCACCTGCGTCTAAAGTCCAAATTTCCCAACCATCTTTCCAAGCACCTCCTGTTAGACTGACTCTAACATTGGCACCGTAACGTATGGCCTCAGCCCTTGCTAAATTAAAACTGTAAACCATTTCGTTGACACTGAGAGCAACTTCTTTCCTAACTTTAAAGTCTCGATAGTTAGGTACTCCCCAAGCTAACAAGAGCGAACCTATCAACAATGCAACTAATAATTCAATCAGAGTAAATCCATGGATTTTTTGAGGCGTTTTAATATTTTTCATTTGACCAGCAGTAAGTTTCATATTAATTTTATCGATTTTAAGTATAAATGACTGGAACGTTCAAATACAAACGAACCCAATACTTGATTAGATTGACGGTAGGATTTTCTTGATAAACGGCTATTTTTGTACCAAACGCAATTCTTTGGGTAGTGCAAAAACCATATTTTCTGGCTCACCACCTAGTTCAACAACCTTTACATTGGGGCTGATATCATCAATTGCAGCAATCACATCTTTGACCAGCTTTTCAGGTGCTGACGCACCCGCGGTTAAACCAACAGATTGAATATCCTTAAACCAAATATCTTTGACATCTGAAGGACCATCAATTAAGTAAGATACCACACCTTGCCTCTCTGCCAATTCTTTCAAGCGATTAGAATTTGAACTATTTACACTGCCAACAACCAACACCAAATCTGTTTGAGCAGCCAATTGCCGCACTGCCATTTGACGATTCTGTGTGGCATAGCAAATATCATCATGCTTTGGGCCTTCAATCAATGGAAATCTTTGACGCAGCTCTTTAATAATTTCTCGGGTATCATCCATTGAAAGTGTAGTTTGGGTGACATAAGCAACGTTATTCGGCTGATCCACCAATATGGCACGTGCTTCTTCTACAGAATCAACCAAATAAATCTCACCATCACCATTGAGCTTATCCCATTGCCCCAAAGTGCCTTCTACTTCTGGGTGACCATGATGACCGATTAATATCAAGTCAAAACCTTGCTTACAATATCGAAAAACTTCAATATGGACTTTCGTCACCAGCGGACAGGTTGCATCGAAAACTTTTAATTGACGAAGCTCTGCTTCTTTACGCACTGCTTTGGAAACTCCATGAGCCGAAAATATAACTATCTGATCATCAGGTATTTCATCCAGTTCATCAACAAAAACAGCTCCTCGATCACGTAGCTTATCAACCACGTACTGATTATGAACCACTTCATGACGCACATAAATTGGCGCACCAAAGGAATCTAAAGCTCGATTAACAATATCTATAGCACGGTCTACACCTGCACAGAAACCACGCGGATTTGCCAGCAGAATCTTCACTTTAACTCTTCTTCTGACTGCTCTTTATTTTTAAAAGCGTCGATAATTAACAGCACTGCACCCAAGCAAATGGCAGAATCAGCCACATTAAATGCGGGCCAAAAATAACCAGCATAATGCAATTCTACGAAATCCACCACATAGCCCAAATAAACTCGGTCCCAAATATTACCTAAGGCACCACCAATCACCAAAACCAAGGCGGTATTTTGTAGTTTCATAAATTTACTGTTGCTGTATAACCAATACAACAACCAAACAACAATTGCACTGGCCACTGCTGCAATGAAATAACGCTGCCAACCAGACTGATCGGCTAAAATACTAAAAGCCACGCCTTCATTGTGCATCAACGTGAGGTTAAAAAAACTGGTAATTTTATTCGGCACATACAACTCGAGGTGATTGCTCGCCAAATACTTTGTCCATTGATCGAGTAAAAACACAACTACGCTGATCCATAAAAACAACCAACCTGAGCGTTTAATTCTCCCCTCTTGTTTAGTTAATTTTGGCTTATTAGCAGACATCAAGCAAAACTCCGTTGTTCACCTTCACCATCAACATTTTCGACACAACGACCACATATAGTCGGATGGGTCTGATTAACACCTACATCCTTTCTGATGTGCCAACAACGTTCACACTTTTCACCGCCTGCTTTGGCCACGGCCAAAGCAATGGTATGTCCGGAGCTTAACTCAATATCTACCATACCGTTTTCAACCGCATTGACCTTTTCACTCCAAGGCCTCAGCTTAGCTTCAGAAGTAATCAAAACAAAACGCATTTCATCATTCAATGCAGAAAGCACTGCATACAAGTCCTCTTGTAAAAATAGCTTAGCCTCAGCATCCAATGAGGAACCAATTTCACCAGAAACTCGCAAACTTTCCAATTGTTTAGCTACAGTTTGTCTTATTTCAGCTATTATCTGCCACTTTTCAGTATTTTGACTGAAATCCAATTCAGGTAGTTTATACCAATTCGAGAATAACACATGCTCATCACCGCCACGTGACAAGCGAATTTCATCAGCTGTAAAAGTTAAAATAGGTGCAATTAGATGTTGCAATGAATTCAGTACATGAAACAATGCTGTTTGAGCTGATTTCCTAGCCACACTTTTTCGGTGACAAGTATACAGACGATCCTTAATTACATCCAAGTAAAATGCCCCCATATCTTGTGAGCAAAAATGATGAATTTTTTGATAAACCAAATGTAATTGATAGCTGTTATAGTGACCAATCACTTCTCTTTGTAAGGTGCTGACTTTATCAACAGCCCATAGATCTATCTCAGTACATTGCTCAAGTGGTAACAAGTCAGATTCACTGAAGTCATTTAAATTACCCAACATAAAACGTGCAGTGTTACGGATTCGCCGATAACCATCAGCTGCCCGGTTAAGAATTTCATCGGAAATGGTCATTTCGCCACGGTAATCTGCCGATGAAACCCATAATCGTAAAATATCTGCACCTAAGGTATTTACCACATCTTTGGGTGAAATAACATTACCCAACGACTTAGACATTTTTTTGCCATCTTTATCCACCACAAAACCATGAGTCAGAACTTGTTTATATGGAGCACGTTCATTAATGGCCACACCTGTTAACAAAGAAGAATGGAACCAACCTCGATGTTGATCAGAACCTTCCAAATACAAATCAGCAGGTTCTTGTAAAACTTCATTTTGTTTCAGTACACAATAGTGTGTCACACCCGAGTCAAACCAGACATCCAGGACATCAGTCACTTTTTCATAATCATTGACGGCATCACCCAGGAACTGTACATCATTCAAGTCATACCAAACGTCCATACCTTCTTGTTCAACCAAATCAGCAACTTGAGCCATGATTTGTGCTGTATTTGGATGTAGCTCGCCTGTTTGTTTGTGAACATAGATAGCAATTGGCACACCCCAAGTTCGCTGCCTTGATATGCACCATTCTGGGCGATTTTCAATCATTTTATAAATACGAGCTTCGCCCCAAGCTGGGATCCATTCAACCCGTTTAATTTCATTCAAAGCTTTGCTACGCAAGCTTTCTTTATCCATACTGATAAACCATTGTGGCGTGGTTCGAAATGCGGTTGGCGTTTTATGACGCCAACAATGCGGATAACTGTGATTAATATTTTCATGGTGCAATAACTGCCCGGCTTCTACAAGTGCTTCTACCACAGTCTTATTGGCCTTCCATACATGTTGCCCAGCAAACATGGGAGTATCAGGCAAATACACACCGTCTGAATCAACCGGGTTGCAAACTTCTAATCCATACTGATTACCAACTCTAAAATCATCCACACCATGACCTGGCGCTGTATGTACCGCACCGGTACCCGCCTCGGTATTGACATGATCGCCCAATATTACAGGGACTTGTTTATCATACAGCGGATGATGTAACGGCAATAACTCCAGGACTTCTCCAGTCACTGTTGCCAACACTTTAAAATCAGCCACCTCTATACGTTCCATTACGGCTTCAACCATATCGGCTGCGATCACCAACGTATGCTTATCATGACCAACAACCAAAGCATATTCGAGCTCAGGATGCAATGACACCGCTTGATTGGCAGGGATGGTCCAAGGTGTGGTGGTCCAAATTGGAACGGCAACTGGTTTA
>CALLLZ010000012.1 GCA_938008005.1 uncultured Marinicella sp.
TGCCATCAGTAAGAAATTGGTTGGTATCAAGTACAGTGACGTCACGACTCATCAGATTCTTAACCCACAAACGATTATTAGTTGGATCAAATAAACTGGCTTGAGGCGCTGCGCCTGTATCACTGCGCCAAATTGATGTGGTTTCTGCCAACTCACGCACCGAAAAATCATCAAAAGCAGCCAAAGAATCATTACCCTGTAAGGTCACAAATACATAATCACCGCGCGGCGAAAAGACCAAAGAAGAAGGTGAATCAGCATTATCTACATCAATACGCGACAACCCTTCACGTACAAATTCTGGCTCTGCAGGTGTACTTCTCGTCAGGTCAATACGTCCCAACATCGAGCGCACGGTAGAATCATGTGAGAACGGTGCATTGATATCAGTACCTTGAGCAAAGAATTCGCCACGAAAAGTGTCCATTTTGATTGCTGTATACCACAACCACTCTTCATCCGGACTGATGACCAAGTCAGTGACGTAATTAGGTACGCCCGCACCATCACTTCCACCTGCATCCAACCTAGGTGCACCTCGATCACGGTATAAACGAATCGTTTCATCCAAACTCATATCATTGGTGTCCACCTCCCATACTTCGCTGTGGTGCATATCCGCAAGAAATCTGGCAACAAATAAACGATTACCCGAAGCATTCAAAGCCATCGCTCGAGGAAGTTTACCTAACTCAAGACGCCCGCTTTCTGACCTTGTACTGATATTAAACTTAAGCACCTGTCCATTTTCAGGATTTGCTGCTGCTCGCCCACCTAATGTCAAGTAAGCACTGCTGCTGTCATTACTGATCAATACAGCTTGTGGCGCACTGCCATAACCGGTTTCAATACTCTCTGCTAAACTGCCATCACTGTTTAAAACAATCAAACGGTTGGCTTGACGTGCAGCAACCCAAGCTCGGCCATTATTATCAACAGCTATAGAAACTGGCTTGACCGGCCCACTGACACCAACTAATGGTCCCAATTTCACCTCACCCAGCACCGCCTGTGTATCAGCATTTATCCGCGTCACACTGTCGTTATCAGGATTTACACTCCAAATAACTCGTCTACCGTCATCTAATGCCAACATGGAAGAACTGGTTGGCTGTTGGTTGTTAGGCAATACAGCAACCGTTTGGGTATAACTGTCTGAAACCACAGACGATGTGCCATCTGGCTTAATGTCACGGACTTGAGCTTTTACTGCATAATGTCCTTGGCTGGAAAATGTGTGATTAATTGAATTGGCAGCAGACCAACTGCTTGCAGGTGTGCCGTCTCCAAACACGAAACGATACTCTATGGCATCTAATTCCGGATCACTCGCATCCACTGTTATGGTTACTGAATCTCCTGGTTCGGCGGGGCTTAAATTGGTCGCGATACTATTCAGTTGTGGTGATCTATTGGTCCCACTTAAGGCGCCTCCGGTAGAAAACGAAAACGAATATCCCTCGATACCATTACCTGCTGCATCTTTAATGCCACCACTTGGAATAATCACTTCATAGGTGGTATCCTCATCCAGATATTCACGTGGTGTGATGGTTAACATGCCATCATGCGCAAACGAAGTCCATGCATCAACAGGCGCACCACCAACAGGCCTTACTATAACGGTCTCACCATTGATGATGGTGAATGACTCTAATTCCTCGGCAATCACTAAACTGATTGGCGCACCAACAGGAAAGTTTCTTTGACCATCATTAGGCAGGTGATAACCCACATAAGGTGCACGATTATCTGGTACCGAATCATGGCACCAAACACCGATCCCATCTCTTCCTGAAGCTGAATAACCACCTGAAATCAATAAATTCCCTAAAGGTAGCGTATATTGACTCACATCCAGTGGTCCAGATACACTGCCAGCAGGCCTGTTATCACCCACCTCATCCATTTCTAATACAATCTCTAGCAACTCCATATCTATTTTATGCCTGCGAACAAACACATACTGATCTTGCGTTTGCGGATAAGGAACACTGGTTCCAGCATTTAACTCATCATCACCAGAAAGGTCAAAAGTCCGAATCAGACGCATATCAGTGGGGTCACTGATATCAACCACCTGCATGACATCTCGATCACGCCCACCAGTAAATACCATGTAGTTTTCCCATAACAACGGCAAATAACCGCCAACAACACCAGTCAAACGATCAATCAGCTGTGGTGGCTCTGGCGGATCATTGAAAACAGGTCCAATATCATAAGCAGCAACCCCCAAAGAAGAAGCGTCAGATGCTATAAATAATATATTTCCCAACAAAATAGAGTTACCTACAATTCCATCGTCAGCCAAAGGTTCCCATTCTGCAAGTAATTCTGCACCTCGATATAAACGACCTGTCGCCGGAGTTGGTCCATACATCAACCAATTAAATGGCACTGACCATGGGTAATATATTTTGATAGAACCGCTGTCCTCAGCTCTGGGTTGATCCTGCCAACTGATGTACTCAGAATCGGCAATCCGCCCCTGAGGATCATTAATACCTACCCCGGTACGCTGGTAACCATGACTCCAATAACCTAACAAATAATCCCCTGTTTTACTGTGCCCATGGTTACCTTGATCAGCTATAGAACGTAAATCAGGTGTAAACACTTGTGTAAAACTAGCCGGGTCGCTGGGGTCAGAAAACACAAACTCCCGTTCACTGCGACCATCCACATTATTGGTATACATATGCCCATTATGATAAGCAATATTGGTAATACGTCCCAATCCAACTTCACGATATAACAATTGCCCAGGCGTACAAGACAGATTACTCGGAAAGGCTACCGGAACATCTGGTACTTGAGCACTTATATGCATTGTAACAACGCTTAAACAACCAATCACAACCAACTTTATCAACTGTTGACAATAAGAAGTACAGTCCATTAAAAACCTCATTTTCAATTTTTTAAATATAGTATTTGAGCTAAACCAAAGTCGTAAAAAGTGATAATCACTCAAAACTCCTAAGATAAAAACAATTTAACTTCACGGCGAGAATACTAAAATCATAAATGATTTAATAATGCGATTAAGTTCACAAATATTTTAAATACAGCATGAAGTTGGACAGTGTAGACATTAAATTTGACCGATTATACACAGCACAATTAACAAAGCACCCACATGACATTTATTGTCATCAGAAAGAATTAACAATGAATTTGGAATTGCTTCTGATATGTCGTTTGATGAATTCAAAAAGTTCTATTAAATTTAAGGTATCGGTGATTGAAACGCCTGCTCCACTCAAGTTCTTTTCTGTTATATGCTGAATGTATAAATGAACGTTTGGTGCTAAAAATCAAGAAGTTATCAAAAAAACAATCTCACTTATTCAGCAACACCCTCTTTAAAGATTACTGGCATATCAATAGATATTGGAAACATGAAATTTCATTACATTATTTGATATCATTTACGAAGCAGAAGTGAAATTCTGGCACAGGCTACACGTCAAGATGATGATTCACTATGGAAAAAATGTCCTTCGAATTTAAACATGCCGCTTCTCGCTAGGCTGAATTGTTAATTGATGTTTAAACCACCTTCCTAACTAACGAGTTAATGGTAAAGAAGGCGCTAATCTTAAATATTTTTTCAGATGTGCTTGGGTTGCCTCTGAACGATTGTTTTCTGAATTGATATGAATATGCTCTACCTCAGCAGCCATGGTTTCAGCCAAGGTTTTATATTTTCCAGTTAAATTCTTAACAAAGAATGCCATACTTTTCTCTAGGCTGTAAGTGGTTATATGAATTTTTTGCAGTGTGGGGGCATCAAAATTTTTAATACTTTTCAGTTCTGCCGTTTTTTCAAGAAAAACTTTTTCGGCATCATTAAACGATGTCAACTCTGCTAATTTCAAATGTTGAACAGGTTTTTCAGCGGTGCCTTTAGCAGCCAATGAAACCGAAGCAATAGAGAACAATATAATAACGAGATTGAGTTTTTTCATTTTATTTAGAATTGTTATACATTTATAAAGTTAATACCTCCCAAAAACATTGGGTGATAATAATAATCATTTCTAATTATACAGAATACACATTAACTTAGAAAGTTCTAATTACTTAAAATGACCTGTGCCTAAGTAATACAGCACTTGTTTAATAACATTTTTGTTTCGCATCATAAAGGTATGAGTTACAGGCATGCTGATGTGGTCATTCATCCCCTTAACCTTGGTGTTTTCCACAGAAACTTTCCCATCATCAGGATTAGGTAAATAACTAGATAGTATCAAATTAACACTGCGCGTGCCAGCAATTACACCAAGATCAAAAGTCACAGGTCCAAGCAGACTTGGCACACCATCTGATGTTGTTCCTAACTGCATACCCGCCGGCCCATTCACCCACCTAAAACCAGGCATATTTCTTAAACTATCAACAACTTGACTGCCTTTATTAGGCGGGCCAAGCATCACCACTCGCCCTAAGCGATTGATGTTTTCATGTTGTAAGTAGTAACGAACTAAAATACCGCCCAAGGAATGCGTGACAAAATGAACTTTTTTATATGTATCACACTGCTTTAACGTTTGTGAAACCACATTCATCGCAAGTGTTGGAATATCGTGATGAGTCGAATCATAGCCTTGATTAATCACAGCATACCCTTCACCGGATAAAGATTCAGCCAGTTTCGACATACTCTTTTCAGTTCGAGCTAACCCA
>CALLLZ010000013.1 GCA_938008005.1 uncultured Marinicella sp.
TATTAGAATCTTTCAGGCATGTATTGTTAAATGACCAAATAGACCCTGCATTGGTTGCTGAAGCCATTACTTTGCCAGCACTGAAATCTATGCAACTGTCATTGTCAAATGTAGATATTTTGCAGTTAAATGCTGCCAAAAAATGGTTGGTAGGCGTGTTAGTGAAAAATTTTCAAGTGGAACTTTTATCTGTTTACAATCAAAATTTCTCAACCGATTCCTACCAAGTCAATGCGGCACAAGTAGGAAAAAGAAGCTTAAAGAATCGTTGCCTATGGTATTTGTTGCAACAAAACAGTGATAAAGGATTAGAGCGTAAAGGCTATCAAGAAATGGCACAGTTGGCAAAACAACAGTACCAACAAGCTGATAATTACACTGACAGGGTTATGGCTCTGACACTACTCACTCATCAGCAAATTGATGGTTACGAAGATTTGTTGGGCGAATACTTTACTCAATGGCAAGATAATACGCTGGTAGTTAATAAGTGGTTATCGATTCAAGCCACTATTCCTAGTGATGAGACATTAGATCGGGTTAAACAATTAATGGAATTACCCGTGTTCTCGATGCAGAATCCCAATGTAGTCAGAAGTTTAATAGGCGCATTTTGTAGCAGTAACGTTACTCAGTTTCATGCTAAAGATGGGAGTGGTTATGAATTTTTGGCTGACCAAGTAATTGCTTTGGATCCTATTAACCCTCAAATCGCAGCGCGTTTAGTCGGTTTATTTAATGATTTTCAAGTGTACAAGAACAGTATACAAGACAAAATGATTGCTCAACTCAATCGCATTCATGCAGTACCTTCACTATCATCTAATGTATTTGAGATAGTCGATCGTGGAATAAAATTAAGTGTACAAGTGAATGATGAAAATCGATGAATGACCTGATTTGAACACTTATTTGGGCTTTGTAGGCTTGTAATTGTCAAAATACCCGAAGCTGAGATTGTGTTATTGAGGAAAACGGATAAAATTAATCCAATGTCAAAATTTGTCAATAACTATCATGCATTTTCCTACCATAAAACAACTTAAATACTTTAACGCGCTAATAGAGCACAACCATTTTGGTAAAGCTGCTGAAAGTTGTTTTGTTTCTCAGTCGGCCTTCAGCGTAGCCATCAAAGAGTTAGAGAATGCATTAGGTGGTCGTTTGGTGGACCGAACCAACAAAAGCGTAACAGTTACTAACTTGGGCCGAGAAATATATCAGCAATCTTTGGCAGTAATGGTCGAAATGAAAAAAATGCTGGATATGGCACAAGGTAATTTATTGCCTTTGTCAGGTCAATTGTCGGTAGGGATGATTCCTACCATCGGCCCTTTTGTGATGCCAGCTTTGTTACCTGAATTGAGTCACAGTTATCCCGATTTAGATTTGGAAATTCACGAAGGTAAATCTGCAGATATATATGACCAATTAATGCGTGGTCAATTAGATGTCATACTATTGGCACTGCCTTACGAAATGCGCAGTGTAGAAACGTTAACTTTATTCAAAGATCGTTTCAGATTGATCAGTTCTGTTAATAATCAATGGCTAAAAGGCAGAAAATTTAATATTGACGATGTGGGTGATGGATCCGTTTTATTATTGGATGATGGTCATTGTTTGAGGGATCATGCCATCAGTGCATGCCACATTAAACACGTAGATAAAGTCAGTCATTTTACTGCCAGCAGTTTATTGACTTTGGTGGAAATGGTAAAACAAGACTTGGGAGTCAGTTTTATTCCTGAAATGGCACTGACATTACCCTTGTTCAGTAGTGAAGAGGTTAAAGTAGATGCTTTAGAATTTGACGCTTTTCGTGAAATTGGGTTGGCATGGCGAAAAGGAAGTACCAGAGCCAAAGAATTTAAGATGTTAGGAGACAGTTTAATTGATTCGGTTAAGGGGAAGATTAAATTGTATTAATGATAACCCGCAGACTGGGTTACAATACATAACCCAGTGAAATAACAAAATTATTCTGATTCAGAGCTCATAGATTGCACGGTTTGTTTATCACGTAAGCGCTCATTTCCGCGAATCACCACTTGATCTTGCGGTTTTATATCACCTTCAATGGCAATCATCAAACCTTGTGCGATACCGGTAGTGACATCAACCTTATGTGCTACGTCATCTTTGATTACAAATACAAAAGCGCCTTGACGACGTAATACCAAAGCATCACGTGGTACAGCAATTACTTGTTCAGGTAGTGTTTCTGGAACCAGTAACTGGATGGGTTCTCCTGGTAATAGGTCACCTGCCAAGTCTTTCAGATGAACTTGAATTTGTCTGCTGTTAGAGGTCGCTGCTGGAATAAATCTTTCGACTTCCGCTAGATGTTGGTTGCCAGCTTGATCAATGTATTGCCACTTTTGACCTGCTTTTACCACTGATTTAAGTCTAAAAGGCACTTGTGCCACAATTTCTGTGGCATCAGAGGACATGATGGTTAAAAAGTCTTGTCCAGCATTGATAAACTGACCTGGCTGTGCAAGTTGTTCTGTGACAAATGCTTTAAAAGGGGCTTTTGGAGTTAGTTTTTCAATGTCATTTTTTAACTGGTCAGATCTGGATTTAGCTTGGGCTAAATCAGCGGTTGCCGCTCGCAAGTCAGCCTTGTTCTTATCTAAAGCTGTTTTGGATGTCAGGTTTTTAGTATCTAGGGAACTCAATCTGATTGATTCAGATTTTAAAAAGTCAACTTGAGCTTGTTGGCTGGTGATGGCATTTTTAAGTTCGTTCATGCGTAAAGCATATTCCTCATCAGCAATTAAACCCAATGCTTCATCTTGTTCAGCTATTTGGCCTATGGTGGCGATTTCAATAACTCTGCCTCTGGATTCGGCTTTAATGGTGGTAATGAATTTGGCTTTTGAGTAAGCCGCTACTGCACGAGTTGGGGCCATTGAAACTGATACAGCTTCAACAGTTTTGACCATCGCAGGTGGTGGTCCAGCGGGTTGAGTTTTGGCTTGATTTGAGAACTGGGCTAAAGTAATGAGGGTAACTAAAGCTAATAATTTAAGCGGTTGCAAGGTTCTGCTCCTGTTTGTTGTTTCCTGTGAGTTTCAAAAGACTTGGTAATAATACCAAAGTAAATAGAGTGCTGATAAGCATGCCACCGACAATAACAGCAGCCAAGCCACGATAAAGCTCAGTACCAGAGCCTGGCATTAACAACAGCGGTAACATGCCAAAAATACTGGTGAAGGTACTCATGAATATAGGCCGGAGACGCAGACGAACAGCATTAGAAACAGCTTCCAAAGTGGTCATGCCTATTTTTTCACCATCACGTGCACGTAAAACCAATAGAATGGCATTATTAACCACCAATCCCAATAAAATAACAAAGCCTATCATGGTTAATAAATCCATGGATTGACTAGAGCCTCCGAATGTTCTTAAGACCCAATCCAATAGGCGCAAGCCTAATATGCCGCCCACAGTTGCCATGGGGAGGGTGGTAACGACCAACAAAGCATCTTTAAATGACTGAAACATCGCGCTGATTAATAAATACAAAATAACAATGGCCAATAAAAATGAACCTGACAAACTAGATAATGCCGAGTCTAAGGCTTCGGCCGTACCTCGGTATGAGACACTGCTACCTTCGGGTAAACGTTCAATGATAAATGGCGTTAATTCTTTTTTCAAAAGTGTTATGGCAGTTTCTAATGGCATGTTTGTTGGTGGTGTGACTTGTAAGGTCAGTGTCCTGGCGCGATCTACACGTAAAATTTGTGTGGGCCCTGCCGTTCTTTTGATAAACGTTAACTCATCCAAAGGCACAACATCTCCATTGGCAGTGTAGAGTGGTGTAGCTGCTAAATCTTCAGGTGTTTGCCAGTGCTCTGCCCTGAGTACCACGTTCATGCGCTTGTTGCCATCAAAATACTCGCCCACAAATGCGCCAGTGCCTAATGAACGTAACACAGTATTCAATTGATTTCGAGACCAGCCTGCTTCAGAAATGGCGCGATCATTGGGTTTTATGTTGATTTCCGGTGCACCTAATTCCAAACCTGGTGTGGTGTTGAGCCGGACTTGAGGTATTAACTCGCCAACCTTGTCGTAAGCCAATTGGCCAACGGTTAAAAGCTCATCAAAATTCTCGGTTTGGATATCAACATTGATGCTGCGGCCAGTTCTAGAGCCATTTCCAAATACACCTCGTCTACCTGCAAAACCTCTGGTATCAGGCATGCCAGTTAGAATCTCGAAATTGACAATATTCAACATGGTTTCCATATCTTCAGGGTTTTCCATTCTAAAACCCATAAAGCCACCACCACCAAATACACCAAAAAAATAACTGGCTATCTTCGGTGACTTGCTGCCATCATAATAAGGTTTTAAACGATCAGCTACAACACTTGCCAGTTCATCTTTAGCCACTGAATAAGACATACCAGGTGGTGCTTGTACACCTCCAAAGCCGAAATTTCTTTTTCCTTCTGGCAAATAATCTGCTGGTGGCTTGAGCATATAAGCCAATGCGATTGGTATCAATATTAAACCAGCTATCCAACTGATTTGTTGCGTGCGGGTGCGGGTTAAGCCATCCAAAAAGTTAGTGATCTTTCGCCACATGCCCGAATGTTTGTCACTGAAGTCATCACGGTGTATGAATTTAACTGTTGCAGCTGGTAGGACTGTTATAGCAACGATCAATGAAAAGATAACCGAAATTGAAATGGTTAATGCCAAATCTGTGAATAACTGCCCTGCTTCATCCTTGAGAAAAACCACAGGCAAAAATATGGCCACAGTGGTGGCTGTGGATGCCAGTAAAGCCCCCCAAACTTGTTGTGAACCTATCTTAGCAGCTTCATCTGCAGACTTGCCCATTTCTCTGTGCCTGACGATATTCTCTAAGACCACTATCGCAGCATCCAATACCATCCCTGTGGCGAAAGCCAAACCTGCCAGAGAAATGATATTCAAGGTACGTCCAAAGGCATCCAACATAATGAAGGCGCCCATCAAACAAATAGGGATAGATACCGCAACAATGAGAGCTGGTGTGGTTTTGCGTAAGAAAGCCCATAAAATAAATATCGCTAACAGCATACCCAATATCAAGTTATTACGGACCATATCTACTGAACCATTGGTGTAAATGGATTCATCATACACCTGGCTGATTCTTAATCCAGCTTGGTCCAAAACAGTTTCTTGTAAGTCAGATACTTTGAGTTTAATGTCATCCATCAAATCTAGTAAGTTAACTCCGGCTTCAGGAATGATGTTAGCCGCAATTGATGGGCCGCCATTTTGTAGAATCAAACCACTTGGATCTTGTAAGACGACATCAATTTCAGCAATGTCTTTTAAGTAAATGGGCCTGCCTTCACGCCAATCAACCACATAGTCTGATAATGCTTGATAATCATATTTACTTTCAAAACGCATGGTATATTTACGTTTGCCTACATCCTTAGTGCCCATTGACGTATTGTTGAAATTACCACCAACAGCTCCTAGTTGAGTCAAGTCGACACCCAATGCCGCTGCCTGATATGGATCGTAACTGATACGGACTTCATAAGCCCGGCCTCCAAAGGAATTGGCCGATGAAACGCCATTGATTTGTTCTAACTTAGGTAGTACATTGTCGTTAATAAAATCTTGATAAGTCACAATTGCTCGATCATTATCTTCTGTTGGTCTAATCGCAAACCAGGCGATGGCATTGCCAAAATTACGGCCACCAATTTGTAACGTGGGTTCATTGGCATCAACAGGGTATGAAGGTACTTGATTCAAGCGATTGATGACTTCAATTAATGAGCGTTGCATATCAACATCAGCATCGAACTCCATATCAATACTGGCAGATGAATAGCTGGCAGTGGCTGACAGTCTTTCTACACCTGGCATGCCACGAAAAACATTTTCTTGTAACTCCAATATTTCAGATTCGACTTCCTCAGGTGCTGCACCTGGCCAATTGGTAGAAATGTTGATGGTGGGTCTTTCAACATTAGGGGCCATTTGAATCGGTAAACGATTCAAACTGATGAACCCAAATATGGCAATCAGGATAATGGCAACCATAACGGCTACTCGGTTTGATAATGAGGCTTCGGTTAATTTCACAAGATATTAAGCGCTGAAAAGTATAAAGGGGAATTTTAACAACAGTGCCTGTACATTGTCTGTGCCGAAAGTCATTGACGTAATTGCTGTAAACTCAACCAAATCAAGCTTGCCATTCTTTTGGTGGTGTTGTTCTGTCGCCAGGAGTAATAGTTTGAGCATAAAAAAGTACATTGGTTAGTTGTATCAATTAGTTGAATGTCTAACTCATTGAGTTGAATTTGTGCCATCAAATAAAGGTTGGCAGAACTTTTACCTGCTTTGATATCACTGAAAGCGGTGTTACTGTTGGGGTGTTTTTTGAGGTAATGGTCTATAAATGGCTCATCCACTTCATATTGTAATTGTTGAATACAGGGGCCAAACCAAGCAAGAAGTGGGTGCTTGGAATTGATTTGATTGACGGTTTTTTTCAATATGCCAGCATATAAGCTGCGCCAACCACAATGAATCGCAGCAACAAAAGTACCCAGTTTATCGGTGAGTAATACGGGCAGGCAATCTGCTGTCATGACTGAACAGATCACACCTCTTTTTCGGGTGAAACATGCATCGGCTTGCTGTACCAGTTGAGATTTAGGTTGTTCAGTGTATTCGAGAACTTGATTGCCATGCACTTGTTGTAAAAAAATAGGTTCATGGGGTAAATTAAACTCTGCCATCAATTGATTGATGGCTTCATGTTTAGATTGATTTGGGTGTATATCAAATGACCTATATGAGCCAAGGGAATTTGTGGTTTGAACAGCCATTACATGTGCCGGTCTCTGCCAATCTTTTATCAGGTGAGTCATAAAAAAAGAAGGGCCAATTGAAATAAATATGTGGAAGAGGGAGTAAAGCCACATGTATCTAGGAATTGAATAATTGACCCCTTCGGAATATTCCGATATTCTAATATTAACCATAAATGCGAACAATTGCTCATGTTTTATCAATTATTCGATATATTCAACCTCAAAATCATCAAAATCGCCTGTTTTTACATCAAAAAACTGCATATCATCGAGTAATTGACATAAATCGTCAGGTAAATCTGCACTGACTGAAATTACATTTTTTGTGATGGGGTGGATGAATTCCAGTTTTTCAGCGTGCAAAGCTTGTCTAGGGAATTCACGAATGATTGTTTTGAGCTCTTTATCAACTTGCGCATCTACACGTTTGGGGTTTCCATACAGCGGGTCACCAATTAAGGGATGGCCTAAATGATGCATATGGACACGTATTTGATGGGTACGACCAGTTTCAAGATTAACTCGTAAGCTTGTGTAATGATCAAAATATTCAATTGGCTCATAGTGGGTGATCGCTTCTTTACCATTCATAACCACAGCCATACGAACGCGTTGGGTTTTATGACGGCCTATATGATTGTGAATGGTTGAGCCTTGAAGGATCTGCCCTTTTGCTATACAGAAATATTGACGTTTGACATCATGGGTTTTGAGCATCTCAATCAACCTGAGCTGACATTCCGTGGTTTTGGCTACCACCATCAAGCCAGAGGTGTCTTTGTCTAATCTATGAACAATTCCTGCTCTGGTTAACATCGCTTGCTGTTGACTCATTCCAAGTAGGCCATTGAGTAAAGTACCATTGGGGTTGCCATTACCTGGGTGGACCACCAAACCAGCTGGTTTATTCAATATCAAGAGAAACTCATCTTCATACTTGATGTCTAACTCCATGGTTTCAGGTTGGTCATCTATCACTTGTTCTAGCTCGATATCCAAGTCAATGACCTCAAAGCCTTTTAAAAGGGTTTTGCTTTTGGTATTATGGCCGTTTATTTTGACAGCGCCTTGTTTAATCCATTGTTGTATGTTTGCTCTGGAGTATTCTGGAAAGCGTTTGGTCAAAAATTGGTCTAAGCGCAAACCGGTTGAATCCGTTGTGACGTTGAATTGTTGCTTTATTTTGTAATCATGTTCTGTCATGCTGGTATTTTACATTGACCTATTTGTTATTAACTATGAAAAAAAAGCGTGATTTAACCATAATTTACGCATATTCAAGTTAATGTGACAAAATTTTCTAGAATTCACTGACATACCAGTGATGATAAAGGTATTTATATGATGTTGGAAAACAACAAAACAAATTTAATCAAATTAATCTTGGTATTGATGCTTGGTTCATTGGTATTGCAAGGTTGTGGTAAAAAAGAAAAGGTC
>CALLLZ010000014.1 GCA_938008005.1 uncultured Marinicella sp.
AAACCAATTCATTCTTTTAAGCTGTTTTACCATGCTTGGTGAACCCGGAATGTAAACTTCAATATTGGGAATTCCAGTATTGTGATAAGCCGTAGAAACATCACCCCATGGAATCGTCATGGCCAATTTCTCACCTCCTCCAAAGTCAATCTTTCTGGTTTTTGCTGCCAAAGGGACCGTAATGATCTCTCCATTCTTTCTCACTTTCCCTCCATGAGGCAAAGCCTCTGCCGATGTCTTGGCCGTACCAGGACTGAAACCAGAACGCGAGTCAAAACCCAAAGTTAAATGTGTGGCATCAGGCATCATACTTTTAAGTTTACCTGCCACACAATCAGTTGGAATCACATCAAAACCCACTCCAGGGCATAACACAATCCCACGATCTCTGGCAGCAGCATCTAAGCTGGCACCCAATTCAAATACGTCTATTTCACCTGTAATGTCGATGTAATGGGCTTGCTGTTTCAAACATGCTTGCATCATCGTGTCAGCAGTTTGAGAGAAAGGCCCAGCGCAATTCAAAACCAAAGCCATTTGACTGATTAATGCGTCTGACTTCTGTAAGGCATTGATATCAAAAAACCGATATTCCAAGTCATATTCCGCAGCCAATGCTTTAACTTTTTCTTCACTGCGACCGGCTACGATAGGCTTCATTCCAAATTTAACAGCTTTATCTACAATCAATTTTCCTGAGTAACCTGTGGCACCATAAATCATCCAATTAGAGTGGACCTTATTTGTTTCTGTTTGATTTTGTTCTTTGGCGCTCATTTAAACATCCTCTTGATCATTTTCAGTTTCTGTTTGAAAAAATAGTTAGGGAACCACCTTGAAATTCTGTACTGCCATTTAGTTTGGCTGTCACATAAAACCATAAACTGTTGATTTTTTATGGCATTCAAAATCATTTGAGCCACATCATCAGCAGTGTATTTTGAATTCTGCATCCACCTATTGATTTGACTTTTTATTTTTTCATCGGTACCCAACATGGAATCGGTTAATTTGGTTTGAAAAAATGCCGGGCAAACCACACTAACCCCAATATTATCAGCCGCCAGTTCACAACGCAAAGTCTCACTTAAGGCGTAAACACCCGCTTTGACCACATTGTATGAAGCCACACCTGGAGCCAAAGCTATGGCAGCAAAAGAAGCCACATTGACGATAGAAGCATTCGACCGTTTACGCAGTTCAGGAATAAAAGCCTGACACCCCCTAACCACCCCCATCAGGTTGATCTGCCATTGCCGGTCCCATTCGGCTTCGGTGGTTGTTTCCAAATTACCTTGTGAGCCAACTCCAGCGTTATTCACCATCACATCCACATATCCGAAGTGTTCAATAACTTGATCTTTAAGTACCAGCAATGCCTCACTGCGGGAAACATCACAATGAAAATATGCAGCATCTACATCCAGTTGTTTAATTGCTTCAACAACTTCTGAGCCAGCTTCATCTTGCACATCTACAACCGCAATGTGGTAACCTATTCGGGCTGCAGCCAATGCCAATGCTTCACCTAAACCACTGGCCGCACCGGTAATGACCATCACTTGGTTCTTGTTTTGAGGTGATTGAGGGTTAATTACTCTTTGGGATTTATCATTATTCATAGCTGCATCATAACAAAAAAAGCGAACATTCACTCGCTTTTTGATATACTTGAAAAAATACATCCTCTTTAGTTAATTCAAATATACCAAAACTTATGATCCAGAATGAAATGAAAACAATGAGTCATGATGATTTTTCTCATATGCTCAACCGAATTGATAATATGATTCATGAACACATCATTCCATTGGAACCATTATTATTAAACCAACAATGGCCTGAACTGTTTACCCAACTTAATCAATTAAGAACCAAGATTAAAGCACAACGCTTATGGGCTCCGAATCTACCGGCATCAATCGGTGGCATGGACTTAAACACCAAGCAATTGGCCCAGATTGCTGAAGTCAGTGGCCAATCACCTTTAGGACACTATTGTTTTGGTTGCCAAGCACCTGATGCTGGTAATGCAGAACTTTTACACATGTATGCCAATGATTTCATACAATCTAACTTTTTACTGCCATTGGTTGATGGCCAGATTCGCAGCTGTTTTGCGATGACAGAGCCACATACTGCGGGTTCCAATCCAACTCTGTTGGACACCCGCGCAGAATTGGTTGATGGTCATTGGGTAATTAATGGCAGGAAATGGTTCACCACAGCAGCTGATGGCTCAAATTTCACCATTGTAATGGCAGTTACAGATCCAGAAGCACATAGGCATCAACGAGCCAGCATGATCATTGTTCCGCTTGATAATCCCGGATACCGCAACTTGCGCAATATTCCCGTCATGGGTCATTCAGGGTCTGGATATTTTTCACACAGCGAAATCGAGTTTACCGATTGTAAAGTACCTGCAAATCATTTAATTGGAAAACGTGGCCATGGATTTAAAATGGCACAACAACGATTAGGGCCAGGAAGAATTCAACACTGTATGCGTTGGATTGGTATCGCCAAACGTTGTTTCAAACTGATGTGCCAACACGTTCAAAAAAGACAAATAACACCCACATCTACCCTAGCCGATCAAGCGGTTATACAAAGTAAAATTGCCGAATCCTTTGCTGCGATGAATGCTTCACGTGCATTGGTGATGGAAACTGCACAAATTGTTGATGAACAAGGTTTTGATGCTGCGAAACATCATATTTCAATGATTAAGTTTGAATGCGCAAATATGCTACAACTGGTGGTAGATAATGCCCTCCAATCAATGGGCGCTTTAGGCATGACAGATGACAGCATCGTGGCTTTCTTTTACCGTGAAGAGCGTGCAGCAAGAATTTATGACGGCCCAGATGAAGTACACAAGATATCTTTGGCAAAAAGCCTACTTAAATCCATGGAATCAAACCATTGATCAATCTAAGCTATGAAGCTTTCAACCAAGAATTTGACGCCTTAATTGGTAATGAATGGACTTGTCTATTTGATTTAAATCACCATAAGTTGAATCTTAAAAATCGTAACATCGCCACCAAAAAATTTCAAACCATCATTGAATGCGTGTTTAAACTGTCACATAGCAAAGGTTTTCAAGCCATGACACTGAGAGATTTAAGCCAAGAATCAGGTATCAGCATGGGCGGTTTGTATAAATACTTTACCAACAAATCACAAATAGCAGAAATGGTTCATACAGCAATGGTTCATATGGCTGAAACGTGTTTAAAAATATCAGACCAAAAAGAAGATGACCCTATATTCGAGCTTAATGAACTTTTGGCAAAACACATTTACTTGAGTGAGCGCTTGAAAACGTGGTTCTATTTTGTATTTATGGAGGCAAAAAGTTTAGAAAAACCTTTGATCGAGACCATTATTGCCTCAGAACAACATATGGAAAATGCCATTTATCAATTGATCAAACATGCCATCGACAAAGATTTATGCACATGTACCAACCCTGAGTTTGTGGCTGCAATGCTAAAAGTCATGTTGCAAGAATGGTATCTAAAAACATGGAAGTATCAACAAAAAAATATCAACGCTGATCAATACGTGGCTAATTTATTACTCAGTGTCTATCAATTATTGGGAGTTAAGTCGTGAATTCAAAACAGCAACAACAAATTGCCACCTACATTCAGAAACATTTAAACACCCAAGGGCACATTAATTTTAAAGCATTCAAAGGTGGGGCATCCAACCTAACCTTTTCCATCCAAGATGACCAAAATGAATGGATTATGCGGACATCACCGCCTGGAACCAAAGCCAAAGGCGCACATGACATGCACCGTGAATACCAACTTTTGAAACAACTACATAGCGATTTCCCATTGTGCCCTAAAGTTGTACTGATATGCCAAGATGAAACTGTATTTGAACGCGAGTTTTATTTGATGCAACCAATCAACGGTATCATTATCAGACAACAATTACCTGAAATTTACCAAGGTGCTGATTTAAGCTTATTATGTAAAGAGCTGGCTCAAGTCCATCACCAGTTACATCAAGTCCCCACAGAAAAGTTGCAGAGGTTCAACAAAGGCCCAGGATACATTGACCGTCAAATCTCAGGCTGGATACATCGATATACTCGAGTTGCACCCACACAAGATATTGCCGAACCGGTAATCAAATGGCTGGTAGAAAATCAACCTGAAGACAATCGACCATACACCTTAATTCACAACGATTACAAGTTTGATAACGTGGTTTTTAATCCAATAAATAATAGCCAGATTATTGGTGTTTTGGATTGGGAAATGACCACAATTGGGGACCCTTTAATGGACTTGGGTTGTTCATTGGCTTATTGGTTTGAAGCCGCAGATCATGAGCTACTCAAAAAGATCAGCATGATGCCTACATACCTGGATGGCATGTTAACCCGTGATGAAATGGTACACCAATACTGCCTAGCCAGCGGCCAATCGATTGACAATTATCACTATTACTATATATACGGCCTGTTTAGATTAGCGGTAATATTACAACAAATTTATTACCGATATGAACAAGGACAGTCTGACAACCCAGCATTTAAACCACTGGGAATGGTGCGTGATCTGATTTTAAAACAAGCCATTGATCATTTAAAAAAATAACCAGCTGAAACATTAATCAAAATAATTAACTGAGAAAAGTATGAATCAATTTAACGATAAAGTTGTCCTTATTACAGGTGCCAGCCGTGGTATCGGCGAAGCCATAGCCCATCAATTCGCCGCACAAGGCGCACAAGTTATTGTCAGTTCACGCTCTCAAGAAGGCATTGACGCTGTTGCAAATGCAATTCAAGCCAAGGGTGGCCAAGCCATAGGAATCACTTGCCATAATGGTGACAAAGAATCTCGAATTAATTTAATTAAACAAACCATCGAACAATTTGGCCAGTTAGATGTAATGATCAACAATGCCGCTGCCAACCCCTACTTTGGCAATGTTTTAGATATGGGCTTCACTGCCATCCAAAAAACCATAGAAGTCAATATCGAAGGCTATTTCCACATGAGTCAATTGGCAGGTCAACAAATGCGATCGCAAAAATCAGGTGTCATTCTAAACACTTCCTCAGTCAATGGTCGCACTTCTGGTTTTAATCAATCACTGTATTCAGCATCCAAAGCCTCCATCATCTCAATGACTGAAAGTTTTGCTAAAGAATGTGCTCCTTTCGGCATCAGGGTCAATGCGATTTTGCCCGGCTTGACTGACACCAAGTTTGCATCTGCACTTACACAAAATGAAGCCATGCTGAAAATGATTCTTCCACAAATACCTTTGGGACGAATAGCACAGCCAGAAGAAATTGCACCTGCCTATTTATTTCTAGCCTCTGATGCAGCCAAATACATCACTGGTATCAGCTTACCTGTCGACGGTGGTTTATTGGCATAGTGAATTTCTTGAAATAGCTGTTTTGAAGATTCAATTGATTTTTGTTTGTATTTAACGAATATCTACAAACAAAAATCAATGGCACTACTGACTGACTTTTATGAACAATGATTAACATACCCTCTCTTTTTACTGATATATAGAAATCAGTTTCTTAACTGTAGACTTGAAACAAGCCAAACCATTTACCGACACGCCACTTAAAGGCTTATGGCGATGGTTTTAGACCTCAGCGCAACAATGATCAGATAAATGTTATTTAATTTCCATTGAAGCCATGAGAACATAGATAGATAACAAGAAAAGGAGAAAAACAGGAGGTTTTTTATTCGACAAATAACAAGAAAAATGAGGAAATGCATACTAATCTCATTTTTTAAATTT
>CALLLZ010000015.1 GCA_938008005.1 uncultured Marinicella sp.
TCGCCAACCAGTTGGTGATGTTGATGAAGACTGCTTTAATTTGGTTAAATGTTGCCATGTCATCATTAAAACCATGGTTTTTTGCAGCATCTGGTCCTGTCTTATCTGCCAATGCACCCACGATGTCGGTATCGCCTGTTAAGTTAATATCTATGTAATGATGGAATGTTGACCCTGTCACGATACGACCTATGCCTGACTTTCTGCCGTCATAAGTACTCAAAGTATTAACGGTTTTTGCATCAGCAAATGGATCTATCCCAGGTGAGAAAAGATCCTCGAAAGTACTGCCTGTTTGCGCATTCCTGCTTTGTTGTGCAATTGATTGACCGGTTGCAATGACTCTTGGCATTTCTTGATTACCTGCCACCTGAGGAAACTCCACAAAATTTTCTCCATTAAAAGTTAATGTTTGAGAATAATCATAATCAATGTCATAACCTTGATCTATAGCGACTAAACCCAATGTTCTGCCTTCATGCATATGGTCGGGATAAACAATGATGTCACTGCCATCGTGACGCAGAATGGGATGAGTCGGTGCCACTGGGACTATCGGCTGAGGAACGGAATCTGATTGATTCTCAAAATAGACAAAAGCACCACTGCCATCATCATCAATGGTGTAATCCCCTAAGGGGTTTGTTTGTACTGTATCAGCACGACCAGGTCCGATGACATCAAAATTACTTGGAAACCCATTAGGCATTGGACTGGTATTGTCATTGGGTCCAAACCAACACCTCATGGCCCTAACACGAGGAATGTGGCCGCACATGACTGACCCAATTGAGTCGTGATCGCCGGTTGCAAACACACCACCACCTGCATCCATGAAATTCGTTAATGCGGCTATTTCATCATCTGGAATGCTGGATGGACTGTTACCGCCATTGGGTGGAATTGCGTTTCGACCTCGGTACCCAATCAACCAAATGACGTCATATTGTAAAAGATCGTGGGAGGCTAAATTAAATGCATCCCCGGGATCTTCTGCATGCAAAGTGGCTGTAGAATCGAGATTTTCTCGATGGGCTGTTGCTACATCCATATTAGGATCAGCTTTTAAAGTATCTACTAAGGTTTGATAAGTGAAATCTTGTGTATCTGCTGGCTCATAGAAACGATAAACTCCATCTATGATAATAAGAACATTAGTTGCCATGTTATCCTCCATATTAGTTTAGACAACCTGTTTTTCTATACAATTTCTATGCAGAGGTGCTTGTATCTCCCCATCAAGCTGTCATTGATTAGTTACAAAAAACATCTGAGTTCAATAATGGATGTCCCGCTATCCTAATCTAATTCAAATCATTTGAATTCATGCTTTCTATAGCATGTGTAAGAACTGAGTATGGTTTTCGTTGTTGATAATTATCTTTATTAAATCAATGACTCGATATGGCTAATTTCTGAAAATTCTGTCAATATTTTCCTACAATTAATATGTACAATTGAGTGTATTTTTGATGAGCAAAAAGTATTAATTCACCAATTTAATTATATGAGATATGGCTTTGAAATCATCATTATCATTAGAAAAGATACCCTATATTGATCTAACAAAACACTTTGTAGAGAGAGAAATATTTCTCAATTAAACTGGATTTACCAGAACTGGACATCCCTACCATGGCAACCAATGAAAGCTCTGGAAGCGTTATTTTAGTGTTCATTATTTTATTTTCTTGTTTGTTATTAAATTTGTTCGGAGGGTTTCAAAAATGCGTTAACTGAAACTTTGAGTTCAGTGATTAAGTCCTCATCCATGAACTGATACTCATCTGGAATATCAAGTACATGTAAAGGCTTATGATCAAGCATTCGGGTGAACTGAGCTTTGAGGCGACTCTTGTGTTTAGACTTCATCTCAATTGCTTTGCTCTAAACAGTTTTTCAGTACGAATATAAACCATTTCTATTTTTTCTCAGGCTTATCAATATCTTGACTGCCTTGTCCATTTCCTCTTGTCTATTTCTTATGGTAACTTTATTTTTGAACCTTCTCCAGGCTCTGCTTCTTTCATGCTTCAGGGTTTTCTCCTTGGGGTTATACTATTACCTTTCCGTTTATCGGGTTCAGCAGCCGCGATAATACGGAAAGGTTTCGAGGGCAAACGCCCTACACCAAGCATTATACATAGGTGAAATAGGATTTAAACTAATAATGGCATTTAGATTTGTTACTTAAAACTTATTAATGTGACTCCTTAATTTTCATAAAATAACCAAGTTTCATCGAAGTTTCCTTTTGCCATTTCAATTCGGTTTCCATAAAAATACAGGTGGCCGCCATCGCCCCACAAAAAATCAGCATGATTATCGCTGCTGAGCTGTAGTAACAAAGTCCATTCACAAGCGTTTTTTTGCAATTCGAAATATTCATTAGAATTTGGTTCTGGGAATGAAAAGGCGGGTCTGCCAGATACGACTGATGCTGAATATAATTCAGGTGGGCAGGACTGAATGAGTTGAGGATACCCCATCACTTGATTGTTAAAATTCTCGGCAGAAAGCAAATCCAAAACCTCGTTATAATTGTCACGTTCTGCTTTAGACAAGGTTAACCGATCATAGGCAACAGAATATTCATCCGGCAATGCCCTGGTAATGGTTTTGGCTTTAAGCATACACGGTTTGAAAAGTTCTGGCAGAACCTTTCCCTGACAAGAGGTTCTTTTCAGTTCTGTATTCTCACCGGCATAGATGACTTTCCAACCGTCTTGATGTTTCACATCACTGCCCAACATGTAGTTAACAGGATGGTAATCTCTGTTTAAAACACCCTCATCAAATATATCATCTTCGGTACCGATGAAAAACAACAGCAATCCAGATTGAGGTAGCTTAAGATCTGGGTTCACGTGATGCATCTCGGACAGGTTGATCTGAGCTAAAAAACTCATTGGCCTTTCTTGCCACTCAGGCCAGGCTTGATCAACTGGTAAATCAGGCCACCCGCCTATTCTACTGGCAGCCAATTCAGGAGCTCCTCTTTTGCCAGGTTCAGACCAGCCACTTTTTTTTTTACTGGCTTTGGAAGTGATTTTTACTGCAGGTGAGTGGAATTGTTTAAGTTGAGTTTCAACCTCATTCAATTTAGCCGCTTGGATGATTTTTTCAATGTCGGCTTTGTTTGGAATCCTTATGGGTTTACGCGCACCTGGTCTACCCTGTTCAGAGATAAAAACATGAGTCTCATCAGCTGGTGACTGGTAATCAATACTTCGTACACTATTATCCTCAGATGTCAAAAGCTGATCACCAATAAAAGCAAAAGCTGCAGGAATGACTGACTTGATTTGGAATTCACCTTGTTCCGCTTCAATCATAGACTGGTCTTCAAGAGTTGCTACTGGCCAGCTTTGACCACTCTCAAGGTTGGTCACCATTAACAAAGGACTGAGATGAATTTTGGAAGTCATCCATTTTCCATCATCCGATAGTTTTACTTTCGCCATATCATCTCGCTTACAGCCTCTGTGTGGATAGTAGACTTTACTTTTACCATTGCTGGTGTCTATTATTTTAATCACACCTTTGTCACCAGATAAGGCCACCAACGAAGTCCCAAAACTGGCCTCAACCGTCCAATTAAACACGCCTTTTAAAGCGGGATATGTCTTTTTACTAATCACCTGATCATCAGGAAAAACATGGATGTGATTTTTTCCGACACCCACCCGACCGTATTCATTTTTAACAAATTGGATTAGAAGTTCAATATCAACGAATGCCTGACTACTTGAACGCTTGAACAGGCTTTTTTTGGCAGCAACACCATCTGTCACAAAGCGCAAACTCTTTGGATTGGAATTATCTAAATAAACCAAAGTTTCACCATCAGCTGACAATGCCATGGGATGGATCGTTCTGCGAGCATCTGATGACTGTTCATGGAATATGTTTTGATTAATCACATCCACCACACGATAAATATATTTACTATTGGTGGTGCCTTTTTCACATTCAAAGCCAATCACTAATTTGCCATTTCGGGAAGCCAGGCATGATCGCGGAACAAACAAGGCTGGTTTACGGGCTTTTTCAGCATGTTGGGCATACACCCATCCCTGTTCTTGATTGTCAACCGGCCCAGATTGAACATCTGCAATCTTTTGTAGATGACTGGCTTCTTTTGTATCCGCAGGTCTGTGAATGGTGCACAGTTCGGTGATGTCTGTAAACGAATCACAATCTCGAGTATGACCACTCGCAAAATAAACATGGTCAGAAAATCGGGTGCATTCACCTCCAATTTTATGTTCATTAAAATACACTGCAATTAAAAAACCACCCTCGTGACCTAATGGTAAAATTTGTTTTTGATAAATCAACTGTTACTCCTCTTTACTAAACAACACTTCATTTAAATAGTATACATTAAGAGCAAGCAACAATTGAACGGTGCTATCAGTTAGTAATGCCATTCATGGTGTTTTAAATTCACTTTTGACAACAATAGAAAATGTTCAGACAAAGTTATTACTTAAACCTAATGTGCGACGAGATGTTATAGCATCAGCAAGCCTTTCTAAAAGGTAGCAAAATCAGCTTCCTAACGAGGCTGATGAAAGTGTCCAGTTTTATTCAAAATTATTTTGAAAAATGACATCTTGAATAGATAAATCAAATCCAATCTAAGATGATGTTAATCGCCTATTCTTGGTTCCTGGTGATGGTAACACCACACTCAACAGAAGCTTTTTCAGGTGCAACATTGGAAAAGGTATTATTTAATATAGAAGGTTGATCAAATGAGCCAACTTGCTTTAACTTTACAGATGAACTGATCAAGTTTTCACCCATGCATTCATCTTCAGACCAATATTCACAGATCAATTCTAAATCGACAGGACTATTTTGTGGTGATGGCTCTGTTGGAGTAGAAAGCAATATTTGATGACTCATTGTTAAAGGCGCAATCAAGGGAATATTTTGACATTGAACCATGTGATACTCAAAAGAACTGTTCTGGGCATTCAATAGAACTGCCACTGAGTGCTCAGAATCAGATAAGTCGGTATCAAAGAACATGAAGCCGGTTCCTGCGCTCGCAAAAACACCGCCTTCCTGAAAGGTTTTGTATTACCATGGGGGTGTGATCGAGACGCCTTCACAATCATCAAAATCCCCATTCTCGAATAAATTACCACGAATCATGCGAAACTGATAGGCAAAATCAGTGCCATCACTGAGTTGGTTTCCAAATTCGTCAGTTACACTTCCTGTGACCTGTAGCCGGTATAAATCATCTTCAAGGGCTTGATTTAAGTATAAAACCACACTTGGATTCTGAGTGGTACCAGTGGTTTCAGTGTCAGAAAATTCGATGTTTAGTATGTTGAATTTATAAGCCTGACTTTTTGATAGTTTTGTTATTTATTAACCCTATTGCACAGAACTACTAAGATAGGTGGCGCCATCTTTGTGCATGACCAATGAAAGACCTGTCATCCTTGATAGGTCTTTCACCAAGTAAACTATAATTAATCAGTAGAACATTGGTATGTTTCGGCAGACAGCCCATTTTCTCCATTTGGAAGTCCTCCAAGGCCTGAATCACCTGTCGTTAAATCAGTTGAAGTTAGTATTACAGTGGAGCCATCTAAGCAAACAATGGCAAAAGTGGGTCCTCCGCTACCGCCGCCACCAGAACCACCATTACCGCCATTGCCACCTCGACCTCCATTTCCTCCTCTACCTGAGTCATCTTGAGCGTTTCCACCATCACCACCATTTCTACCTTGTGCGCCAACTCCACCATTGCCGCCATCACCACCATTACCACCAGATCCACTGATAACAGAACTGTTGATGATAGATAAACTTGAATTAGATAAGACCATAGCGAAACTACCGCCGCCGTAAAATCCGCCGTTTCCACCTTCTCCACCACAGCCACCAGCGCCACCGCCACCGCCACCACCGCCATAAGAGTCACAGGCGTTGGAGCCGCCGCCACCGCCACCACCACCGCCGCCGCCACCTCCTCCTGGTATGCCATTCAAACCATTGCCTGCACTCATATTGGTTTCATATT
>CALLLZ010000016.1 GCA_938008005.1 uncultured Marinicella sp.
CAGAAAAGAGACAAAACCAGTACGCGGCCTAATTTAAACAAACGCGGACACCAATATATTGGTCGCACCTTTCAACTCAGCGATGCCATTGTAAATGGTGTAGGTAAGATCAAGGTTGATGACTCAACTTGGAAAGTACAGGGTGATGATGCCCCCAAAGACACCGCTGTCAGAGTTAAGGGTATTGATGGCACAGAATTAATTGTAGAAATAGTTGGAGAGATAAAACCATGAAAAAATTCATGTTAATCGCAGCATCAACAGCTCTGTTGGCTGCCTGTGGTGAAGATAAAACCGAGCCAAAACCTGTCGCTAAGGTTGAAACAAATAAACAACAAATACTGACATATATACCAGCTGATACGCCGATGTTATTCACTTCAGGTTTAAGCCCCGATCAGTACCCTGATCGTTATGTTGAAATCATGGAATCACAGATGGAAGGGGCCGTTAAGTATATTAATGTAATGATGGATCAAGCCTTCAAAGATGTTGAAAAATTTACCGCAGATCTAGATGAAGATGGTGAGACCTCGGCTTCAGAAGATGATAGCATGAAAGTTAAAGTTCGCAGCTTTGTAGATCGTTGGTTCATGGCAGACAACTTTTCCAAAATTGGTATGAAAGTAGGCGAAACCCAAATAGCTGGTTACATGATCGACTTGTTTCCCGTATTACGTGTCAAACTAAGTAAAGGACATCAAATACCAGCTATGTTAGATGATCTAGAACAACAGTTCGAAATTGCTTTCACCAAATCTGAATCAAATGGTAATCAACTCAGGGAAATACAAACCGACGATCTCACTATTTTAATCAGTACTCAAAATGATTATTTAGTTATTAGTGGATCACCTACTGTCATCAAAGATCAAATGATCAGCCAACTGATTGGCACCACAAAACCCAGTCGTTCAATGGCACAAGATTCCACTCTAATACAACAGGTTAAACAATCCCATGGATATACTCTAGACGATATAGTGTTATTAGATTTACAACAAATTGCTGATCATTTCATCAATCCAGCAAAACACGATTCTGCATTGGTTAATTTTCTACAAATTGAAGATAACTTGTTGTCTCCTGCTTGTAAAGCTGAAATCACAGCCATGATTGCCAAGGCACCCCGTATGGTAGCAGGCAGTAAAGAATTAACAAATGACACCATTAATGGCTCATTTGTATGGGAAATGGACAGTACATTAGCTACAGACTTAGCGACCATTTCAGGTCGTATTCCTCAAGCTAATTCAGATGCGGCCATATCTCTGGGTATGAGTTTTGACTTGATCAATGCCAAGGCTTTAGCCAGTAAATACGTAGATCAAATCGTTAAGAAGCCCTACGTTTGTGAACATTTACTTGAAATGAATCAACAAGCCACTGAATTACAGGCTAAATTGTCACAACCCATTCCACCATTTGTAGGCAACTTTAAAGGTTTTAACTTTTCTTTAGACGAAGTTAAGCTGAACATGGAGGCTGCACAAGCTGCCAACCCAAACCCCAAAGACATCATTGAAACCCTAAAAACTCAAGTTTATTTGGCAGTTGATGAAACCCAAGCCTTATTGGGTATGGCGCAAATGATGATGCCACAACTACAAGACATGGATATTAAAACCGATGGTTCATTGATTACTTTGGCTGACAAAGTACCCATGATAAGCGGTAAGGATATTCCTATTGATATAGCTAATTTGTATGCGGCTGTCTCACCAAATACCATTGGACTTTCAATGGGGCATGACAACGGTGGTGTATTGAGCCAAAAAGTCAGCGAGCCTGGCAAAGCATCCTTGATGACTTTTACCGCCAGTGTAGATGGCTATAAAAGTGTTATGGAGCAGTTTTTCTCTATGACTGAGATGCCCAATATGCCTGAAGAACTCAAGAACGAGCTGAATTTACAAAAAGATTTGGCCTTAAGCATGTTGTATTGGGAAAGCCAAGACATGGATATGAGCTTCACTGAAAAGGGGTTCAGTACTGATGTTAATATCAAATACTGAAACCGGTTATTTAGCTTAAAACCAAACATTTAAAACGCTCCTTGTTATTGGAGCGTTTTTATTTACTTAAACAGAAAATTATAACTCGACTTATATTAACCTCATAATATGAATATCAGATCATTTCAACAGCATCAACCGCGAATTGCTAACAGTGCATACATAGATCCATCTGCTGTAATCATTGGCCAAGTACAAATCGCCACCGATGCATCAGTATGGCCTATGACAGTGATTAGAGGTGATGTCCATCAAATTCAAATTGGACCAATGAGTAATATCCAAGATGGTAGTATCCTGCATGTGACTCATCGCAGTAACCACAATCCACAAGGCGGCCCCTTAAATATCGACAAAGGTGTAACGGTTGGTCATGGTGCAATTTTACATGCTTGCCATATTGGTGATTATTGTTTGGTTGGTATGGGCTCTACTGTTTTAGATGAGGCACAAATGGAACATCACAGCATGTTAGGAGCTGGAAGTGTTTTACCACCTGGAAAAATAATTAGAAGTGGTGAATTATGGGTAGGTAATCCTGCAAAAAAAGTTAAACATTTGTCACAATCTCAGATGGATTCACTCGAATATTCAGCTCAGCACTATGTTAAACTTAAAGAACAATATCTTATTAAATAATAATCATTACTATCATGGGTTCGGCCACTTCCATAGACCAAACTGAAGCAGAGATCTGCGATCTTAAACAAGCACAAGATGCTTTGAACAGTTTGCCTAGTGATCATCAACAACTTAAACACTGGCGTTTATGGGCCGATGGCATTTTTATTGACCAGCCATGGTATGAACACTTATTAAGATCTATGACCATTGCCTATACCAGAATGGCAATTAGGAATGGTTCACTCAATGCCAATCCACGCAGTTATCACAATGAATTTCACATCAATGATTTGTTATTAAGGGTCATGTATTGTGCCAAACATTATGAAAAACAACTGACTCCCAACGGATTAGCGATCTTAAGTTATTTCGCTGCGTGTCATGACTTGCGTCAAGATGAAGTCAAAAATAAAACCAATCCACTGTCTCTGGTTGGTAGTAATGAAAAAATCAGTTATGAAGAAGCCGAACGAATCATTAAGTCACTTGGCACAAGTACTTTATGGACTGCTCACCACTTGCTGCTGTTAAAAACCATGATTGAGGGCAGCACTTTTGGCTCCGGCGGAAAGCGAAGTAAAAATTTTTTTCAAGGCAATTTAGCCAAACATTTGTTGCAACAATTAAGACTCCCAAATAAAAATGATGAACAATTGGTGTTACTCGCGTGTGATTTGGACACTTCAAATGTCAGCTTACCTATCAGTGATTTTGCTCAATCTGCAGTCCATATCTTCGACGAACTGGTCTCACACCAACAAGCAACTATTTCCGCACATCAATTTTTCAGCCTACAACAAAAAATTTACTTCTTCGAACAACAGAAATTCAATGCCGACATATCCAAAGATTTATTTAGTGATCACAAGCAACTTAACAGTGATAAACTAATCGCCCTTTCAGATCACATCGAACAACTATCAAACAAGCTTTCTGATACCGAAATTAAGTTGGCATTTCTTAGTAAAGCGCAAGAATTGGAAGTCATATGATGCAACTCTACCTGGTCCGACATGCAGATTCTTCTTTTGGTGCCAACACAGACCATCAAAGGCCATTGTCTGAACTGGGTAAGTATCAAGCTACTCTCAGCGCTGCTTATCTCAAACAAAGAGTTCAATCAGCTCATACACAAATTATTTGTTCTGACTCATTAAGAACAGAAAGTACTGCTATAATCATACAAAATCAAATACAAGGTTGTGATTTATGCTCTGATAATGCTTTTTACCATGCCCGAGTCGGCGAATGGTGTGATAGTATCTGTGAAAACAGATCTGCTGAATCATTGATATTGGTAGGGCATAACCCTATTATGGGGTTTCTTGCGAAACACTTAAATCCATCACTCTCTTACCAGTTCAGTCCATCATGTGTAGCGCATTATGAACTTGAAATTTTACCAGATGGCCTTAAATTACCTGCTCAACTTATAGATTTTTTTAAACCTGATGCAGTCTAATAATCCATTGAATTCAATCCCACCTGTTACCCGCAATATTTTAATTGCTATTGTCGTTATGTACATAGCACAACAACTTTTGGGGCAATCTGGAGGACACTTTATTGGCCGCTATTTTCCACTCTACCCTATCGAGTCACCTTGGTTTTATCCTTGGCAATTGATTACATATGCATTATTACATGGTAATTTGATGCACCTATTCTTCAATGGTTTTGCTATTTGGATGTTCGGTTCACAAATTGAAAGTTATTGGGGCGAAAAAAAATATTC
>CALLLZ010000017.1 GCA_938008005.1 uncultured Marinicella sp.
GGTAGGATTGCAACCCAAGTCGGTACGCATACATTACATCATCCATTGGGTGGTAAAGGTATTTTGTTGGGTGGCTTACCTTCAACCGAACGTGGGAAAGTTGTGGTTCTGGGTGGTGGTGCAGCAGGTGGAAACTCTGCATCTTTGGCAGCAGCCAGTGGTGCGAATGTAGTGGTTTTTGATAAACGACAAGATCGTTTGGCTCAAATGATGGCGATGGGTTCAAATGTAACTGCATTGTACCCGTATCAAGAATTAGTAGCCTCAGAAATATCCAATGCAGACTTGGTTATAGGTGCCGTCTTAGTGACAGGTGCAAAAGCGCCGCATGTCATCACTGAAGATATGGTTAAAGGTATGGAACCAGGTTCGGTAATTGCTGATATTTCTGTTGATCAGGGTGGTTGTGTTGAAACCACCCGTCCAACCACTTGGGCAGAACCTACATTCACAGAGCATGGTGTGGTTCATTTTTCAGTCACTAATATGCCTGGTGCAGTGCCAAGAACTTCTACGCATGCCATTTCAGCTGCGATACTACCTTATGTGCAAAGGTTATCCCAAACTGATTGGGCATCTGTTCCATCCTTGCAAAAGGGTATCAATATACAAAATGGTCAAGTGGTTCACCCTGCATTATTGAACCTATAAAGTCAGTTGTCAGTGCAATTGAAAAATGATGAATTGATTGTTGAAGCATTAAGCTTTATCCTTGATGCTTCAATTAAATCAATCAAATGTGAGTGCTGTTGAGTCAAGTTTCTAAACAAGTTAAAAATCGCGTCAGGGAAAGTATGGTGTTTATCATCGTTCCTGTGGCTGCATATTTCCTGTTATCATTGATAACCTACAACCCACAAGATCCAGGTTCTTTCGCCACTTCTGATGTAACAAAAATCAATAATCTTGGTGGGTTAACAGGGGCTTATATTGCTGATTTTTTGTTGCATTTTCTGGGGTATTTTGCGTATTTTATTCCATTAGGCCTGTTATATATTGCATGGCGTCTGTTCCAAGTAAAAGTCGAGCATGAGGAAAGTTGGGAAGACAGCTGGCTGGATACATTTATCAAATTATTGGGTTTTGTGGCTTCCTTGTTATCAGGTTGTGGTTTGTCCCATTTACATGCACATACAGGTGGTATGCCTTTTTCTGGTGGGGGTATCATTGGTGATGTGGTTGGTAGTTCTGTGTATGCTGGTTTTGGTGGAGTTGGTGCTACATTAATTTTGGCAGCTACATTTTTAGCTGGTATAACATTATTTACAGGCTTGTCTTGGATTGGTCTGGCCGATAAAGTAGGGCAATTGACAATCAAATTTTTCCAATGGTTAGGAGTCAAATGGGAGCAATTCAACGATTGGCGAGCTGGTAAACAAGCCAGAAATGAACGTGAAGAAGTGCGTAAAATTGATGCAGTGGTGCAAGAAAACCGTGAACCTATTGTGATTGAACAATTTGAACCAGAAGTCCCTGAAAGCAAACGTTCGAACAAAGAGAAACAAATGAATTTGTTTCATGCATTACCAGCAGGAAAGTTACCACCTCTGTCATTGTTGGACAGCCCGCCCAATCAAGAATTTGGTTATTCCAATGAAGAACTGGAAGTGCTTTCTAGGCAACTTGAATTAAAGCTTGCTGACTATAAAGTCAAAGCCGAGGTAGTGGGTGTTTACCCAGGTCCTGTTATCACACGTTTTGAGGTTAATCCATCAGCCGGTATTAAAGCCAGTAAGATCATGGGCTTAGCCAAAGATTTAGCTCGTGGTTTATCCATAACCAGTGTAAGGATTGTTGATGTGATTCCAGGTAAGCCATATATTGGAATTGAAATTCCAAATGCCAGCCGTGAGATTGTTTATTTAAGCGAAATTCTGCGTTCGGTTAGTTTTGATAAGTCTCGTTCACCCTTAACCTTGGCCATGGGTAAAAGTATTGGTGGTAATCCTGTGATTGCTGATATTGCTAAAATGCCTCATTTGTTGGTTGCTGGTACTACAGGTTCTGGTAAATCAGTTGCGGTCAACTCAATGATTATTTCGTTGTTGTATAAAGCCAGCCCTGAACAAGTCAAAATGATCATGGTTGATCCTAAGATGTTGGAGTTGTCAATTTACGAAGGCATTCCTCATTTATTGGCACCTGTGGTTACTGACATGAAAGAAGCTGCCAATGCATTGCGTTGGTGCGTGGCTGAAATGGAACGACGTTATAAATTAATGGCGGCCATGGGAGTTAGAAATTTGGCTGGATTTAATAAAAAAATTCAAAAAGCCATTGATGCAGGCGAACCCATTATGGATCCGTTTTGGGATGAGGCAACCTCACCATTTGGTTCGGTGCAGGAGCCACTCAAAACGATGCCGTTTATTGTGGTTATTATTGATGAATTTGCTGACATGATGATGATCGTTGGTAAAAAGGTTGAAGAGTTGATTGCTCGCTTGGCACAAAAAGCCAGAGCAGCTGGGGTACATTTGGTTTTGGCCACCCAAAGACCTTCGGTTGATGTGATTACCGGTTTGATCAAGGCCAATATTCCTACACGAATGGCATTCCAAGTGTCATCACGCATCGATTCCAGAACCATACTTGATCAAGGTGGTGCGGAAATGTTGTTGGGCCATGGTGACATGTTGTATTTGCCGCCTGGTAAAGCACAACCAGATCGAGTACATGGGGCTTTTGTTGATGATCATGAGGTTCACTCAGTGGTGAACTATTTAACCAGTCATTATGAGTCTGATTACCAAGAAGGTATATTAGATAATGTACAGTTGACTGATGATGGTCAAATGCTAAGCGAAACTGGCATACCTGAACGAGCAGAATCAGATGTAGATGAGTTATATGACAAAGCGGTTTTTGTGGTAACTGAAAGTCGAAAAGCATCTATATCTTATGTTCAACGCCGGTTAAGGGTTGGATATAACCGCGCTGCCACCATTGTGGAGCAATTAGAAGCCGCAGGAGTGGTTTCATCGCCTGCGCATAATGGAGCTCGTGAAGTACTGGCGCCTCCACCACCGTCAGTTGAATAATCTTGAGAGATTTTTCATGTTAAAAAATAACTTATATAGCGTACTGGTATTAATGACTTTCTGTTCTTTTGCAGTGGCACAACCCGATTTGTCCAAAGCCGGAAAAGTTATCAGTGATTATGGGAAAATTGCCCAAATTGAAGGCTTGGACCCATTATCAGATGATGCAACATTCAAAGTCAGTTTCGATGTAGTCAAACAAGCTAAACAGGGTGAGTTGAATCGTTCCTTGAATAGTGTGGCCCGCTTTATCAATATGCATGCTGATGCGGGTGTTTCATTGGATCGGATTAATTTAGCAGTTGTGGTTCATGGCGGTGCAGTTAATGACATGACAAGTCATGATTTCTATCAATCTCAAAAAACAACAAAGCAAAGTCAATCGTTGAGTATAAATGCGAATGCTGCTTTGATCTCAGCTTTACGAAAGCAGGGCGTTCAGTTTTACGTTTGTGGTCAAAGTGCAACTTATCGCGGTATAAAAACCACTGATCTATTACCAGGCGTGAAAATGTCTCTTTCAGCTATGACTGCCCATGCGTTGTTGCAGCAGCAAGGTTACACAGTCAATCCTTTTTGACAACTTGAGAAGTTCACAAGATTAGTTAAATATACGAGGTATCAAAATCATTATGGTTGGTTGCAATTTCAATGACACGATGACAATGGTCGACACATTTGTATAGGTGATAGTTAATTGAAAAATGGATGACATGAGTTATAATAATTGATCATACTTTATTGTCTTACCTTATGACTTTACCAGCAAAAAAACAGTTTGAACAACATGCCAAAGACTTATTCCAAATCTTATTTATAGAAGAACAACCATTATCTTGTCGCATTGATGAAGTTAAGACAGGTTTACAGCCCGACAATCCTGAGCACAATGAACAGTTTTCAGTGGTTTTTGCTTGTGATGAAACAGAAGTTTTTGAACAAGGTGTGTATCAAGTTAATCATCAACAGCTGGGGTCATTTGAGTTGTTTTTAGTTCCTGTCTTTGGTGACGATAAGGGTGTACATTACGAAGCTGTATTTACTTAGCCTAATTCTTTAGGATACCACTCCATATATTGATAAACACCTTTGTCTTCAATTTGCTGGAAGCCATGTTTAATATACCAGTGATAAGCGGGATTGAAATTTTCGACGTGAATAACCACTTTTTTATCGGTTAACTGAGCTTCTTCTAACAATTCTTTAAGTAATAACGTTCCCAAACCGTTGCCTCTTTCACTGGGTATTAAAGCCACATCAATTAAACAGATAGAAACATCATCTCTGTCGAGATAAATTCGCCCTATATCCTGTTTAGCTTTTTTTATCAGTAGTTTTTCAGCATGAGGGTAATGACTGAGGTAATGTGTGTGTTGGGCATCAAACTGTTGGGACAGAAAATCTATGCGTTGCTGGTCATCCCATGGTGCTTGCATCACTTCTTCCCAACGTGTGGATCTGTATAACTCAGATAAAAAAGCCATATCATTATCTGATATGGCTTTGAATGTAATGTCTAATGCGAGATGTTTGAGTTTATTTTGATAAGCCAAACACGCTTTAGGCATGGGTTCTCCAGTTGAAAATCGCTTGTAACTGATTTTGATCAATGGGTGTCATGTACATTTGATGTTTTTTACCATTGTGGTCAGTTAAATGATAAATTTTTTCATCTAAATTGCCGTTGGGGTTATTCACATCAAAAGTCAAAACAAACTGCATTTGATCCTTATTCTGGGTAGGTAACTGGTGGTCGCTCAAGGTCATATTTAAGCCTTCATCACTCAACATCTGATGTCCAGCCTTAAACTTAGGTTCAAATTTGGATTCAAATTTAATTGGGTCAATTGCTTTTGATGCCATTGTTTGACTTGCAAGCATGGATGCACCTATTGTGCCCATCACTGATTTTGCAAAAATTCTTCTGTTCATAATTAACTCCTCGATGGGTATAATCCAACCAAAGCAATGATGAAATTCATAACTATATAAGGTTGTAAGTTGTTGTGCGCTTGAGAGCCGCCAGTATTGGGTAAAACGCCCTCATTCATTGCTATTGAAGTAGTGGGATTACTGTTAAA
>CALLLZ010000018.1 GCA_938008005.1 uncultured Marinicella sp.
TCATCCAATTCATGATCATCAGTTTCCGTCCATGCGGTTATTTCCAAACAGTCTGGCAAAGTATTTTGGTCGATCACCAAGGAGTGATATCGTGTGGCATTAAAAGGTTTTTCCAAGCCATTAAACACATCATTGTTATTGTGATGTACTGCTGAAATTTTACCGTGCATGATGGTTTTTGCACGGATCACATCACCACCAAAAACTTGACCAATTGATTGATGGCCCAGACAAACACCCAATAACGGAATTTCACCTGCACATGCTTTGATCAACTCCATTGAAATTCCGGCCATATCCGGATTACGGGGCCCTGGAGAAATCACCACCTGATCCGGTTTCATGTTCAGTGCTTGTTGCACCGTGATCTCATCATTTCGATAAACCTTCACTTCACAATCTAACTCACCAAAGTACTGAACCAAGTTATAAGTAAAAGAATCGTAATTATCAAGCATCAATAACATCTGATGTATCCAGCCAAAATGGCCATTGTACAGAAATTTATCAAAGGGGGAAATTAAAAACGGCCTCAAAGAGGCCGTTTTTATTCAGATAAACTAAGACTTAAAACTTAATACTTGCTCTGACATAACCAAATTGTCCTTCACCATCATAAGTTGATGGGTCGTAACCGTTCAAAGAGCAACTGAAACAGGTAGGTGGTTGTTTATCAGTGATGTTATTCACACCTAATTCAACTTGAACCTTATTCCACTCAGGAAAAATAATTTGTAAGTCATGATAGGCTGTTCCACCTAAACTGTTGGTTCCAGCCGCTTCATCACTACACAAGCCTTGCCCAATCAAGAATCCTGCACAAGTTTCTGTCAAACCACCAATAAACCGTGTTCCCCAAGTAACTTTCCAATCTTTTACATTAAAAGTAGTGAAAAGGTTAGAGTTCCAGTTAGGAATACCTGAATTATTAACCTCAATGCCATCAAGGTCCCTACCAGTAAAGCCTGAAGCATTATTGGAAGGGTTGAATTCGGTGTACTCATTAACAAAAGAGTTATTCCATTTAGCTTGAATAAAACCCCAGTTGTATTGTGGAGATGTCCAGCTCACATTAAAGTCAACACCTGAAGTTTCAATAGATCCAATATTGGTTAACTGCGTACTGAAACCTTGAACATTTCCAAAACCATCACGGCTGAATGCTGAACACAACACATCAGCTGGATTCTGTGCACATGTATCTAAGATTAACTGCGCATCAACCGCTTGGATGGCACCATCCACCTCAATATCATAATAAGTCACTTCGAAATCTAAACTGTTGGCCCAACTGGTTCCATCAGCCCATGCAGGCGAGTAAACCAATCCAAGAGTGAGTGTTTCAGCTTCTTCAGGTGACAAATCAGGGTTTCCTCCTGTCAACGTAGAAATTTGCGGATTTAGCTGCTCGTAATCGCTTGGAACCCCTGCACAACCAGGTGCTCCGTTTCCACCAAAATTACATGGATCATTCAACTGTGCATCAAATCGAGCCTGACTCCCGAATAATTCTCCAATAGACGGTGCTCGCAAACCTTCTGCAAATGTTCCTCGGAACAATAAATTTTCAGTAGGCATGTATTGAAAACCAAATTTACTGGTCGTATCTGAACCAGAAGTACTGTAGTCAGAGCTTCTGAAAGCCACAGAAAAATCCAGTAATTCTACACCAGTAACATCTGCCAATGCCGGGATCAAAAACTCAGCATAAAACTCATCAACACTGAATTCACCAGATGTTGGACTGGCTGGAACACCATTACTTTCACCGGCCACCACTATCGGATCAGGTTGAAAGAAACCTGACTTTTTGCGGTATTCATAACCAACAGCTACTGATAATGGTCCCGCTGGCAGCTCAAATAAATCACCACTGATATTGGCTGTAAAATCTGTCAACTCTTGTTCAGAATTATCTGACTGGACAAAAGAAATATAGTCCAGCATATCAGGCGTTATGGTACCGTCACCATTACCTTGGCCACCAAAGATATTTAAGGGTACACATCCAGGTGTTGCATTACACACATCAACTGGACCCAATGCCCTCGCAATCCTGGCAATATTCAATGCACCTGTTTTTCTTTGATTGGCTTGGTTTTGACCATATACACCACTGACGTCCCAAAACCAATTGCGGTCAGCTGCTGTGAAAGAACCTTCTAAACCAGTCGAGAAGTATAAGGTATCGACATCTTGGTTAAAGACCCTAGGACCAGCTTCTAGTGGTCTTCGGCCGATAAAACCAAAACCATCTTCAAATACATTGATTCCAAATGGGTTATAGGGATTAGATGCATCAATAATAATATTATCTGCTATGGCACCAGCCTCAGCAAAAGGGCCTATGAATATGGGCTCTGGCGCCGCTTGGTTAGTAGATTTTCTGTTGTTATAAACACCTTTTACAAACCAAGAAATATTTTCGTTGAGTTCTACAGTCACCTGACCAAATACATTGGTTCTTTTAGATGGCGTCACATAATAATTAAACGGTGCAAAATTAAATCGATCATTGGCACTGACAAAAGGGTGATAGTCATCACCACTACATGGACTCGATGGATCATAATTGATCGGACCAAGCACACCATCGTTCAAAGTACAGTCTATTTCTGTACCATTGATATCATTCAATAAGAACCTGCCCTGAGGCGTTCCAGAGCTGCCCCTGGTTAAACCTGTAAATGGAACAGGAAATTGAGAAAGAAACCTGTCTGCTGCCGATACTTCTTTTTGATCGGTGTATCCCACGTTAAAGACCATATCAACCTTATCCGATTGTGCCCCAAAAGTTAGGTCGATACTTCCTGTTTCTCCATCTCCCTCATCAAAAGCGCCTGCATAAACCCTCGCCTGAACACCTTCAACACTACTTTTGGTGATGATATTAACTACTCCAGAAATCGCATCAGCTCCATAGATGGCTGACGCACCATCTTTCAAAATATCAATACGTTCTATGATACCTACTGGAATGGTATTCATATCAACTGCATTGCTCACTCCTGATGCTGAACTACCAGCCACCCAACGCAAACCATCAACTAAAACCAGAACACGACCTGGATCAAGGTGACGCATGTCAATTGTTGTGGCGCCAGCACCAATACCACCACCATCAGATGGAAAGCCAAAATTACCACTTGAATTAAATCGGGTGTTCAATGCCGAACCTGATTGAGTCAGCTGCTGCAAAATATCTCCCACCGAGGTCAAACCTGATCGATCAATATCTTCACG
>CALLLZ010000019.1 GCA_938008005.1 uncultured Marinicella sp.
TTAAAACCATCTTTAAATATCAAGTCTTCAAGAGACCCTAACTCAACCGCACCAATATCACATACCGGACTGCCATCATCGTCACCATCTTGTGGCCTGATACGACCGCGTTGATCGATTGATTCACACAAACCATCATCTGCCAACGATGGATCACCCAGTGCACTGGAATCTACAAAGGTAATTTTCCTTTCAAACCTAACAAGCGTGTCAGGTAGGTTCACACCACTTGGGAAGTTATCAATATCCACTTCATCTCTAGAGTTGTCACCGTCTGCCACCCCAAACCTGACATCCAAATCACCTTCAGGTACAAAACCTTCTTCCCAGTTATTTACATCAAACCAGCTGCCACTGTTGTCAGTGACCCAATTAAAATTGGCGATACCACCTGATTCCGCTAATGGTGGGTAAAAATTAAACATAAAAGCCATTAATATCATTATTCTCTTCATTGTATTATCCTCAATATAAAATTAATTAATCAGTTAAAACCATCTTTAAATATCAAGTCTTCAAGAGACCCTAACTCAACCGCACCAATATCACATACCGGACTGCCATCATCGTCACCATCTTCAGGGCGCAGTTCGCTCCTTTGATCTAATTCGGTGCACAAGACATCATCACCATTATCAATCGCCGGACTACCTGCCACGGGTAAATGTGTCATGGTGGGGCCACCGTTGTGACTCAAAGGCCCCAATCTTGGATTAGTAACCGTGAAATGATTGGTGGCCAACACATCACAACTGCCATCGGTGTCCATATTGTTTTGGTTGCTTGAGTTACCATTGATATTGCTGAAGTCACAATCACCATTGGTGTTATTCGCAATGATGCTGTTGCTGATGTTGATCAAAGATGGTTGTCTAAGAAAAATGCCATTATCAGTGTTATTGAGTATGGTTGCATTTTTTAATAATAAGGATGAACTGGAAGTATTTACGAAGATACCACCACCTTGCCTTTCATTAATATTTCGTCCTTCGTTTCCAGATATGGTGCTGTTGGAAATTGAAATGTCTGAATCTCTGCTAATAAAAATGCCTCCGCCTTCAGAACTTGAGCTATTATTACTGATGGTTGAATTAAAAATCTCACCCACTGCTTCTCTGAAGTACAAACCACCGCCTTCGTTCCCAGAACGGTTTGCTATGACAGTGCTGTCACTCAAACTTAAGCTACCGAATCGAGTAAAAACACCGCCTCCTCTGCCTGAACTTTGACAGTTGGTAACGACAGAGTCATTCAGAGTTAATGATTCGAGTGATAAAACACATCCACCAGCGCGGGTATCAGCAGGAGACGAACCATTACCATGAGTGAGCGTGACTCCGCTGATTTCAACATTGATGAGTGCATCTGTATCATCATCGATGCGGAATAAGCGACTGTTTTCATTACCATCTATGGTGAGAAAATCTTTTCCCGGCCCATTAATGGTGGTATCAGCACTGATCAATAATTCGCCTTGTTCCAGCACAATGGTTTGTGGTGTAGAAAATAAGGTTTGATCAAAATTAATGGTGCGAAAACCAATGGCGTTGGCATCCTCTATCGCATCTCGTAATGTTATAAATCCTGGGTCTGGGTTATCACTGATGGAATTGACCACTGTGACATCTCCAGCTTGTACCACTTCGGTACTTAATACCGTTAGGCCAACTATACTGGCAATTGCAGTTACTAATTTCTTATGTTTCATACTTTTTCCTGTAATTACGATCACTAATAAATACTCAGTTTTAGGGTTGTTGACTTCAGTCAACCTTTTTTGATCTACCTGGTTGGCTAAAGCCAACAATCCATTAATAGCCTACTTTTGGTTTTTTGCTTTTTGTACTACAGACAACCTCTGAAGGCGTCATTATTAACAGTAATAGAAAACTCACAAATAAACGGTTCAAAGCCATCAGTAAAAATCAATTCATCTATTTCAAAAGTAAATTCAACCGCACCAATATCACATACCGGACTGCCATCATCGTCACCATCTTGTGGCCGCACCACGCCGCGTTGATCGAATTCTTCACACATAAAATCATCACCAGCATCTATTAATGGACTGCCAGGTAATGGTCTGTGGGTCAGTGTGTTACCACCAAAATCTGCCAAAGGTTCCAACATCGGATCAGAAATCGTGATGTGATTAGTTGCTTGAACATCACAGCTGCCATCGGTGTCCATGTTGTTTTGGTTATTTGAGCTTGCGTTGATTCCAACGAAATCACAATTACCTGCAGCATGTCCAGCTATCAAGCTGTTGCTGAGGTTAACTTGGCCAGATGGATCAATACCCACACCTTCGTTATTGAGAACTGTGGTATTCAACAGGGTTAACTCTCCACCGTTTTTCATGAATATGCCACCTGCGTTACCAGTTCTGACTTGATTGTTGGAAATCGTGCTATTGGTAATTTCCAAGTCTGAACCATTGGAGTTAATGCCACCGCCTGCTTCGCCACTGCGATTGGCGGTGTTTCCACTGATGGTGGTGTTTGTTATAAATGCCGTTGCACTTCGTGCATAAATACCACCGCCTCTGAAATCAGCAAAGTTATTTATAATTTCAGTATTTTTAACCACAAGTGAGCCAAAACGTGACCAAACCCCACCACCAGCTCTGCCATCACAACCTGTTACTTTAGAGTCTGTAATTGTGAGTTGTTCTATAGACATCACACAACCACCTACTTCATTATTAACCGTTGACTCGCCATTTCCGTTGGTCAGCGTTAAACCAGATAGACTGACGGCTTGGGTGGCAGATGTACCATCATCAACAGTAAAAACACGGCTTTGATCATTGCCATCAATGGTTAATAAATCTTTGCCAGGACCGTTGATGCTGACCTCTGATGAAATCAACAACTCACCATTTTCTAAAGTGATGGTCTGCGGCGTTGAAAATACCTCGGCATCAAAGTTAATCTCTACATCAGATCCGGTGTTGCTCAATTCAACCGCTTCTCGCAAGGTGGTTAAGCCCGACTCTGGCTGATCGTTGGTAGAGTTAACCGTGACTGATTTACCTGCATGAGCCATTTGTATTCCGATGACACCAATGACGATGCATTTGGAAATGGCTGTGACTAATTTTGTGTTTTTCATTTTTTAAAGCTTCCCATCAATCAGTTGATTTAATATTGAATGATATTTAGCCACACTAAGAATCTGTTGTCTTGAGGTCCAGGTCCCAGACAGTCAAGCAAGAAGGACTTAAAAAAAACTCTAAAACTAAGTTTTATTGGAATCAATGGGGCTTGTGTCCCAGACATGGACTTTGTCATCCTGAACGGAGCCACAGCGGAGTAGAAGGATCAGGTTGGGGTTAACCTGATGTTATTAAAGATATGGCTTTCGATCTCGAGATTCC
>CALLLZ010000020.1 GCA_938008005.1 uncultured Marinicella sp.
CTAAGGCTTCAGCAAAAATACAAACCTCATCGATTAACCCTGCAAATGGACGATCACCTTGTGGTTGATTGCCGATTGATACTGGTGCAGTATTTGATGCGATTTGGCCCAATTGGACCTGAGTTCCGACCAGAACAGCATCTTTATAAAGTCGCATGGTGCCATCATAAGAGGCCACAACATGAGTCCATGTGTTCAATTCTAATGGGCCAGCATCGGCGATTAGGGTATGGGTGTTTCCATCGATATTCAGTCGAAATCGCAGCCGAGTTTCTTCATTGACCCCAATGGTGGAGAGCATCCATTGATGTTGGTTGCCAGAATTACCAAAGGCTTTTGAGATGATTCTTCCTTCAGGGTGTGTGGTAAAATCATTGGCATTAATCCAAGCGCTGATAGTGAATTGGTTGCTTGGTAAATTAAGCGTGCCTAAATCGATTAAATCATCAACCCCATCAAAATTAATCGCACCATTTATTAAGCCACTTTCCCATTCACTACCGTCCATATTAATTAAATTGCCGTGATGAACACCAGCAGAGTCCATGGCAAGTAAACCTGTGCCATCATTCATGGACCAATAAGCCCAAACTTCAGGACCAGGTGGTGCGACTGCTGTTTCAACCATTACAGTGTTTGAGGTTGTTGATTCATTACCTGCTGGGTCTATTGCTGATATGTTAAATTCATAAATGGTTTCAGGTGCCAGGCCAGTGACATTAAATGTGGTTTCAGTTATTAAACTGGAATTGAGCATCAGATCATCTTGGTATACGTAATAACCACTGACTGTTCCGCTGTCGTCGGTAGATGCATCCCATGTTAATTCTGTTCGGTTGTGATTGGTATTGGTTGCGCTGAGGTTGCTTGGAATACTGGGTGCTTGTGTGTCAGGAACACCCATTTGATTAACAGTGATTAATCGAGTTATACCACCACCTGAAAGCGTGCTGGTTGACTGTCGAATGCCTATACCTGTATAGGCTTCTACTGAGACTTCAAGTACGGAGTTTTCGTCCCCAGAATCAGGTGTAATGGATAACCAATCTTGATCTACAACAACAGACCATGGTACATCAGCTTCTACTTGAATGTTTTGAATACCGGCCAGCTCAGAAAAATTCAGTGCACCAGGTGTTATGTTCAACTGATTGGTGGCGGTGGTGTTAATGAATAAGTTGACTTTACCCACGTATTTTTGGGGTCCGGCAAAGTCTATGTCACCGTCATTGTCATAATCGCTGGCGACACAACTATAACAACCTTTGTCAGGAATAATTTCATGCCTGATCCATTGAGTGGATAGGCCATTAACATTTTCCCACCAATACACGCCGTTATCACCAAATGAGAAGCCACCATAAACATCGGCATCTCCATCTAGGTCTACATCGGCTATTTGTACTTGGTGATTTTTACCTTGAGGGTCTTCAATCATGTGTCTGATCCATTTGCCAGATTGGGCTTCAGGTGGATTTTTGTACCAGGCCAGATAAACAGCCTGTCCCTCTGCGGAACTGATTATTATGTCATCTCTACCATCATTGTCCATGTCGTGTGTAGCAGCTTTGATGCTGTTATTAAGGCCAGATTCGGAAGCGGTGTAATAATCACTCTCAAAAGTTTTTTCAGTCCATGTGTCGATTCTGGCATCCTGCGGTGCAAATAAAATAAAACCATTGCCAATGATGTCAGCTCGTCCATTTTGGTCTAAATCTGCCAAAGCCAAACCTTCACGGTGTCGTGTATCAAGTCGTAATGGCTCCCAGTCATCTGCGGAGTTTTGAAAGTACACCACAAATCGCAGGCTAGACAAATGTCGAACAACCACGTCTAACAAACCATCACCATCGACATCAGCTGTTTTTAAATCGCCGATATGGAAAGCATTGGGAACATTCATTTCTATCACATGTTGTGGCCAATCTTGAGTGAAATTACCCGTGTTTTCATACCAATAAACAGCATCCATTGAGGATTGGCCGCTGTGGTTATCTACCGCCACTACCACATCCAAATCACTGTCGCCGTCTACATCCACTAAGGCACTGTCACCTGTAAATGGACCAATAGTCGGAGCGATATCATGTCTTATCCAATTAGGTGCTTCAAACCAAGCCAATATCCTGCTGTTAACTCCTCCACTGTGACGACCACCCTCGATAATGAGTAAATCATCTATGCCGTCTTGGTCAATATCCCCCCATTGAACTGTGGTTGCAGCACCAGAATAAATGGTTATGGGGTCATCAAATGAAGCATCGCCACTGCCTCCATTAGCATTGGATATAGAACATAAAAGCATCAGTTGAAAAAAAATTCTTGTCGAGTTAATTATCATGGTGGCCAAAGCATAATGAAAGTATTATCTATACTCTAAAAGACAGCTGAAAATTGTTTTTTGAAGCAGTTCACATTTGAAACAGCTTGAATGTCGTGCCAAAATATTAATAACAGTTCATATCAGAGGTTAGAAAATATAACTTTAACTTTCAAGCTTTAAACACTACATGCCACAATCATCATCAGGGCATGGTAGGTGTTCAACCTGGATGGTGGTGTGTTGAATTTCAAACTGTTTGGTTAGAATTGATTTGATACTTTTAAGTACGTCAGTTTCGTGTTGTATTTCATTAACTTGGACATGCAGAGTCATGAGTTTGATGTCGTTGGTGAGTGACCAAACATGGATGTGGTGGACGTCGATGATCGAAGGAATATTTTTAATTAGCTGGTATTTTACTTGGGTTTCATTGATGTTTGCTGGCGCGCCTTCCAATAAAATATGTGCAGATTTCTTAACAACTGACCAGCCGGATTTAATGATTAACAAGGCTACAATCATAGACAAAATTGGATCAGCGATATACCAATTAAATGCCAAAATTAATAAAGCGGCCAAAATGGCTGCGACAGAACCCAATAAATCGCCAATCACATGAATCATGGCCGATTTTAAATTCAGGTTTTCTTGATCGCCGCCACTGAGTATTTTAAATACGATGAAATTAATGATTACTCCCCCAAAAGCAATGATGATCATGGGTGTGGCCATCACTTCTATGGGGTGAAAAAACCGTTGTAATGCCTCGATGATGATCCAAGCAGCAATTAGTAAGAGGCTTAAGCCATTTACAAAAGCCGCCAAGATCTGAAAACGGTGCCAGCCAAAACTGCGTGTTTCATCAGCGGCCTTATCGCTGTATTTGAATGCAAACCAAGATAATAATAGTGCCAAGCCGTCACTGAACATGTGTCCAGCATCAGCGATTAAAGCCAACGAACCAGAAATATATCCGCCAATAACTTCAGCGAACATAAAGCCAAAAGTCAGAACCATGGCCCACAAAACTCTTTTTTTATTGTCTTGATTGACTGTTACGTTATGGTCATGCCCTCCGTGGCAATGATCATGTGAGTGGTTGTGATTCGAATGACTCATTAGGTGTCAATTTTCATTTATGCTTTTACTGGTGCTTTCCTTTGGTCCATCCACCATCACCAAAATATTTCATGCCAGCTTCTTCAGCGCCGGTTTCTAGTGATG
>CALLLZ010000021.1 GCA_938008005.1 uncultured Marinicella sp.
AGAATTTGAAAGTCGTTTAAGCGATTATATTTAAAGTGGCAGATACACAGAATTATTTACAGGGTCACAGGGTCCTAGCTATTAGTCAGTTTTTTAACGCAGAGTAATGAAATTTCAATCTTTTTAACTTGATTCACGAATCGAGCAAAGGTCTCTAATATATAGGTCACACAATTCTTAGTTTTCGCCTATATACTAAATCATCTTCATACCTTTATCGCTTTGATCGAATACACCATTGGGACATGCTGCCCTTTGTGTTCTAGATAAAATCGCCCCGTTTGTTTTTCTTGCATTCCTTCAAAACAATTGTAAGGACTGTAATCAAACTCCTGCATTGATTGAATTTGTAAACCCGCATTTACCAAGGCGGAAATTACATCACTCATGGCATGAGTCCAAACCGCAAATTCGTGCTTTGAACCATCACAGTTTTCTGTATAAGTGTCTTCTAACTCGATGTCAGGTTTCGATTTATGAAAATAACTGTAACCAGCCATCAAATCAACAATAGGGTGGAATTCTGCCATGTAAAAACAACCCCCTTTTTTCAATTTATTAGCAACGGTTTTTGCCCAAACACTCATATCTGGCATCCAACAAATAGCACCATAAGATGTGTAAACAACGTCATACATCTGTTTTGATTGCTTGCCAAATGCATTGACATCAGCACAAATAAACTCTGCATCTAACTGCGTTTGTTGTTGTAGCTCCTTGGCTCGTTCAATCGCCTTGTCTGAAATATCAACACCAGTTACTTGTGCACCCAAACGTGCCCAAGACAATGAGTCCATACCAAAGTGACATTGTAAATGCAGCATTGATCTGCCTTTAACATCAGTTAAACCCGCTACCTCAATATCATTTAAAGAAGATTGGCCTGATAAAAAAGCCGGCACATCGTAAAATTTAGATGTGAAATGTGTCTCAACTCGTTGGTTCCAAGAGTGTTTATTGGTTTTTAAGTGGTCCATTGTCGAAGCAAACCTTCCTCTGGCAAATAGAAAATTTTATCACATTCAAACCTAACTATTTATCACCCACTCTACTTTATGAAGATGTTTTGTTTTTATTGACCTTAACATTGATGTCATTTAAAGCATCGTTGAGTTTTTTAACCAGCAAATCTTTCTTCTCAGGATCAACATACTTGGATTCGAAAGCATTCTGCGCTTTGACAACAATGTCATCAAACTTTTCACCTTCATATTCAAGCGGTCCCATTTCATCTTTATCTGCATCATCGAATAAACCAATCCATTTTTCTGAGAGTCGGCCATAACTAAGTATACGATAGGTATAACGACCAGGTCGTTCACGATGGACAATCAAACCAAACAAAGTAGCAAACAAACAAATCGGCATCAAAGCCAAATCTCGAATTCCATCAACGATGAGTTTTAGTTGTAAGACAATGGTATCTCGTACCAATTCAGTTCTGGAGTTTACATCTTCTGTTTCGACTTTTGCTTCGACTTCTGTTTCGGCCATAATTGTCCCCATTCATATTGTGCTATATAATTATTATAATCCTAATGATCACAATTATGAATAGGCCTTTGGTAACCATTTAATCACGCATACCTGTTGCAGACGAGCAATTAGTTATGGCTTTGATTGAATAGATTTCACGAAGATGTCAGTCACTGCTTCAAAAAACTCTTTTTCAATATCAGAAAAGCGATTTTTTATGGGGCTATCAACGTCCAAAACACCATTAACTTGCTCTGTATAAAATGGCACCACGATTTCAGATTCAGATGCGGCATCACAGGCCACATGTCCATCAAATGCATGGACATCATCTACCAATTCAGTCGCTTTATTCTGATAAGCTGTACCACAAACCCCTTGTCCAATTTTTAGTCGGGTACAAGCCGGCTGTCCATGAAATGGACCAAGCACCAATTCATCACCTTGTTGGTAATAGAAACCCAGCCAATTAACTTGTTCCAAGTTGTGATACAAGAATGAAGACAAGTTGGCAGCATTGGCTTGTAGATCAGATTCTGTTGATAGCAAAGCAGCTAATTGCTTCAGCAATAATGCATAGTTTTCTTGAGTCATATTGTTGTTTCGATATAAAACGAATAAAGCTCAAACCTAAGGCCTGAGCTTTATTTTTCAAGGCTTAACTGAAACCCATTTTTTAAATAGGTTCATACAGTTAATTCAGAAATTATTTTTTCAATAAATCTCTGATTTCACCAAGTAATACTTCTTCTTTTGAAGGTTCAGCTGGTGCTTCTGGTGCCTCCTCTTCTTTCTTTTTCATGTTGTTCATCGCTTTAACTACCATAAATACAGCAAATGCTATGATCAAAAAATCGATGGCTGTTTGCACAAATGCGCCCCATTTGATGGTTACAGCTTCTGCCGATGCCGTGGCAGGTTGTAACACATATGCCAATTCAGAGAAATCAACACCTCCTAATAACATGCCTAATGGTGGCATCATGACACCACCAACAAAGGCTGATACGATTTTGCCAAAGGCCGCTCCGATGATAATACCAACTGCCATATCCATGACATTACCCTTAACAGCAAACTCTTTAAATTCTGACATCATTCCCATAATTTTAATCCTCTCTAGTTAATTGAAGTATTATTTTAAACATTAATAAAGTGTTTAGGGTACATTAAATGTTAATTAAAGTGATATAAAAAGGCCGGTATATTGACCGGCCTTTCTTATTCCATCATTTGCTATCTTTTATTACAAAGAATAATACATATCAAACTCTGCGGGATGAGTTGCCATTCTGATGCGATTAACTTCTTCCATTTTTAACTCGATAAAACCATCAATGACATCATCAGTGAATACACCGCCTGCTTTCAAAAAATCACGGTCATTGTCTAAAGCTTCTAAGGCTTGGTCTAGTGAATGGCAAACAGTCGGAATGTCTTTGGCTTCTTCAGGGGGTAAATCATACAAGTCTTTATCCATTGCAGAACCTGGATCGATCTTATTTTTTATACCATCAAGGCCTGCCATCATCATCGCCGCAAACATCAAATAAGGGTTACCCATTGGGTCACCAAACCTGACTTCTATACGTCTTGCTTTTGGATTATTAACAAAAGGGATACGCACAGAAGCCGAACGGTTTCGGGCCGAGTAAGCCAACATCACTGGCGCTTCAAACCCTGGCACCAATCGTTTGTATGAATTGGTGGATGAATTGGCAAAAGCATTCAAAGCACGTGCATGTTTAAAAATGCCACCAATGTAATGCAAAGCGGTTTCCGACAAGCCACCATAACCATCACCGGTAAATAAGTTGTTACCTTCCTTGGTCAATGATTGGTGCACATGCATACCACTGCCGTTATCTCCAACAACTGGCTTAGGCATAAAAGTAGCCGTGTAACCATAATCATGTGCGACATTATGCACAGCATATTTCATCATCAATACTTCATCCGCTTTTTGGACCAACGTATTGAACTTCGCTCCAATCTCACATTGACCAGCAGTCCCAACTTCATGATGATGAACTTCAATCTCCATGCCCATATCTTCCATTACTTTACACATCGCTGAACGCAAATCATTCAATGAATCAACTGGAGGAACTGGGAAATAACCGCCTTTGACCCGAGGCCGGTGGCCTGAATTTTCTTTGGCATCTGAGCCTGATTCCCACGCACCTTCTCGAGAATAAATTTCATAACGACAATCATTGGCATCATTTTTCCAACTCACGCCATCAAATACGAAAAACTCAGGTTCAGGTCCGAAGAATGCAGTATCGGCGACACCAGTTTGTTGAAGGTATGCTTCTGCCCGCTTGGCAATAGAGCGCGGGTCGCGTTCGTACCCTTGCATGGTGTTAGGTTCCAAAATATCACAACGAATGACTAAAGTTGGGTATTGGCTGAATGGATCGATAAATGCTGTTTCAGGTTCTGGCATAAGAACCATGTCTGACTCATTGATGCCCTTCCAACCAGCAATAGAAGAACCATCAAACATTTTACCGTCTTCAAATAACTCATCATTAACTTGAGAAACAGGCAATGTTACATGGTGTTCTTTACCACCTGTGTCACAAAAACGCAGATCAACAAAATCAATGTTTTCATCTTTAATCAAATTTAATATTTTATCGCTCATCAGAAACCTGTTTGAATTATGGAATATCGGTATTTTAAGGTGGTGGTTAATTTAAAAACATACGCAATTCTGCGTGGAAAGGGTAGATACAATCATTTAAGATGGACGATTATTTTAACCTTTATACCGTTAAAGTCATCTTGAAAATTATTAACTCATTACAAGTATTCGTTATATTGAAAACGGTATTGATGTTGCTGTTATCCCTTAACAGTCATGCTGATCAAATGCGTGTGGCTGTTGCCAGTAATTTTGTCCCTACTTTTCAACAATTAGCAGTTAAGTTTAAACAACAAAGCGGTCATGATTTAATCATCAGCTCTGGCTCAACCGGCCAGCTATATGCGCAGATTAAGCAAGATGCACCATTTGATGTTTATATGGCAGCAGATATGCACAGACCAGAGGTTCTGATTAACGATGGTTTGGCCACAGGATTAACTATTTATGCCAGAGGACAGCTTACGCTGTTAGCAAACCGAACTGATTGTCAATCGGTGTTTACCCATGCTGATATTCAGTTCATGGCTATTGCCAACCCAGATTTGGCACCATATGGACTGGCTGCCAAACAATACCTGCTCAATAATCAACTTTGGACTCAAGTCTCTGAACAAATTGTGATGGGTGAAAATGTTTCGCAAGCCATGCACATGATTGTCAGTAAAAATGCCACAGCAGGTTTAGTGGCTCAATCGTTATTGGTTAACCATCCAATCACATCTGATCAATGCCAAAAGATCATTCCATCCGATGAATACGAGCCCATCAACCAAGCAATGGTGTTTTTGAATCGTTCAAAAAAAATGGCCGTGTACAATAAATTCAAAACGTTTTTAAAATCCAAACAAGCCATTAAGCTATTAAAATTAAATGGTTACCTTGTGGATGAAGCGCTGTGATTGATTGGCCAGATTTAACGGCATTGTGGTTGAGTTTTAAACTCGCAACCATAACCACGATTTTATTGATTTTAATCACCACACCATTGGCCTATTGGTTATCAATAACACGCTCAAAGGCCAAACCATTGATAGAAACTTTGGTGGCATTACCAATAGTTTTACCCCCAACAGTGATGGGGTTTTATTTATTGATTTTATTGGGTCCAGATGGTTGGCTGGGCTCTTTGTGGGTGAAACTCACTGATTCAGCGTTGACTTTTTCGTTCACTGGTCTGGTGGTTGCATCTATCTTTTACAGTTTGCCATTCGTGGTTCAACCTTTGCAAAATGGTTTTGAGTCAGTCAACCCAAAGTTAAAGGAAGCAGCCAGAAATTTAGGGGCTAAGCGATTAGATGTTTTCTTTAGTATCAGCATGCCTTTGGCTAAAAGAGCCTTTTTAACCGCTGCAGTCCTGGGCTTTGCACACACATTAGGTGAGTTTGGTGTGGTATTGATGGTAGGCGGCAATATACCAGGTGAAACCAAAGTGATTGCCATCGAAATTTATAACCAAGTTGAAATGCTCAAC
>CALLLZ010000022.1 GCA_938008005.1 uncultured Marinicella sp.
TTTTTTGCACAACCATACAATTTAAAATCATGATGATTGATTGATTTCAATTGTTTTTGAATTGATTCAGGTAAAATAGATTTCTGCTCAAATGTATTCAGCCTCTGAGTTGGGCCGATCGGAGGCCAAGCCATTTCAAAACACAATAACTGCATAGATACATCAAAATACTCCAACAAACCAAACCAGCGGCTTTTTTCAAGAAAACTTATGGCTCTTTTCAGGCGTTCATCTTCAGTAATATGGGATTTTGTATTTTTCATGATCTGCTGCAAAAACTCGATCGTTTCTGCAGAAAGAAACACTTCTTGAGCTGCTGGGTCTTGTTTAAAATCAAATGAAATATTACGTACCATCCGATTTTCTATCAATGGCTGTGTCGTAGGATGAGATAAAAACTCATCAAATCCCATCTTTTTTGTTTTAACAAGTTGATGAACTTTGGTGTTCTTCTCACGCAGAACATATTCATAAGTTGATTGAGCTAAATCAACGGGATTACGAAGTATGGTTAAAAAATCAACAGGCCTGTCTGTCAAAACATCTAAACCACCGCCACCTAAATGACCCCTGTAAAGATCATAGCTTTGATTCGCTGATTTATCAATTTGCTTGATTTCTCGCCACAATTGATGGGGGAATATTTTATTGGCAGAAAAAAAACGGTCCAACAAAACAATAAAGCTGGTACCAGCTGTTTTAGGTACATGTACAAAATATGTAACTGGCTTTTGCTTAACCTTATTTAAACTTGATATCCATTTATTAAATAAGCCCTTCATAAGCCTCTTGTAAGCGTTTAGCGTAATTCTCTGGGCTGAAAAACTCCACTCGCTTTTTCCCTTTTTCGATCATGTCTAAACGCAGATCAGGGTCAGCAATTAATTTTTCTAGTTGATCTCGAATGTCGGTGAAGTTGTAAGGGTCTACATACAAAGCCGCATCACCGCCCACTTCAGGCAAGGAAGACCTGTCAGAACAAATAACAGGACAATTATGTTGCATAGCCTCTAAAACTGGCAATCCAAAACCTTCATACAATGAAGGGAAAACCATACAAAATGCATTTGAATACAACATAGCCAACTCTTGTTCATTGACATATTTCAACATCACATAATCATCCTTTTGAAGATACTGTTTTAAACCACTCAATTGCGATTTCGACATCCAGGCTTTGCGCCCAACAATGGCTAATTTATACCCTTTCTTAATGTAAGCAAAAGCGTGGATCAGTTGTTTGATGTTTTTCTTTGGTTCTATGTTTCCTACAAATAAAATGTATTTTTGTGGCTCTAGTTTTTTAGATGCCAAATACACTTCTGCATCTTCCGGTCGTACTGCAATTTCAGAGCCTTTGTATGATTGGTAAGTCACTTTAATTTTTTCATCAGGAATATTGTATATATCCATGATGTCTTTTTTGGTATGCTCTGAAACTGACAAAATCAAGTCAGAACTTTCTGCTGCCCACTTAAATAAGTGATAAAAGTGAGCTTTCAAATCCAAAGTTGTGAACGGTACTTTCAATGGAATCAAGTCATGTATCGTCACCACCGTTTTCACACCCTTCACCTTAATCGGCCAAGGTGTAGTCAGATGAAGTATATCCGGCTTTTTATTGACCTTTAATGTAGAAATTTTTCTGGAAATGCCATAAATACGATTGGCAGCATGAAAAACATCCATGATGTTTTCCACATACTTAAACTTTTTCCCACTGACATGTGACAAATAATTTTCTGGGTCAGGCTCGACAATTTTTGGTTCAACAAAATGACCTTTTCTCTTTCTAAAATAGTATGTCGCATTACGCAGGTTTTTGTACCACTGAAAGTTGAAAAACGGCACTGGCCTCACTTCTTCCTGATCAAATAAATTGACTTCGTCCAACAATGTGTTTTTACCACTGGTAAAATGATTATCCATTAATACAGTGACTTCATGCCCTAAAGTTTCATAAGCATCCAACAATGTCATCCCATAGGTTTTAATACCCGAACCCTTTTTCAAACCCAAGTTAAAACCATCTACCATTATTTTTAATTGTTTACCCATAAACCTTATCCATTTAATTCATTCATACATTTTAAAACATTTCATCATCGTATGATGAATCGTCTGATTGTTTAATTTTTACATGTTGCTGAGGGTTGAATTCGCTTTTAAATTCATGAAAACTATCATATTGCTTGGTTTTACCGTTTGTAGAAACAAAGATATATGATAATAATTTTTTATGTTGTTTCACTGCTTGAAAAAATTTAATCGGCTTTGAAGAATATATCCAAACTGAGTCAGCAGCCACATCTTGAGATAACGACTCTCTAGTAACAATTTCATCCAGCTGAATACACTTATTGGCTCCATACTCTAATTTAAGTAAATGAGGAAGTAAAACTTCGATACCGCTATTCGACGTGTAATAAAAAACCAAACCTTTTAAATTCAATGTTTCAATATTTCTGGGCCTTGCCTGTAATAACCCATACACCAATTCAGTTTCTGGCAAAAATCGACTGAATGCCACTGTTGATGAGGCCATTTCCTGAAGTCCACTGGCAGCATACCTCAAAGCAATTAAAAACATGATTAAATGCATCCAATCAATCGAAGACGAATTGACATAAGAGCCATAAGATAAGATGATGACTGCACTACCTAAAATGAGAAATAAACTGTTAGCCCAAACCACATGGATTTCAGCCAATCTTCTCTTATACCGTAGTTCTGAAAACAAACGATATTCAGATTGGTCGACCTCATTTATCACCGCTTTTCCAAACTGCTTTTGTTGAGACAATAAATCATCAGCTATACCGCCAATTTGCCTATTTGCAACTTCAGCCACACCAGTTAAACGAACCTGGTTTCTTGCTGCATATCGATTGATGAAATATAAAAAAAATATATACAAAAGTGCCAATGGAATTAAGTTCAGTAACAAGGGACCGTCTAATTTTACCAATGCCACAAATGCAAAAATAAAAGTAACCAGTGGTATCAGCATCCTAACCAATCGTCTGATTACCAACCCAGTCATTTGTACGCTGGTTTTAATAATGCGATGCGTTTTTTTTCTTGGATCATCTTTGACCATATTTAACCAATCAACTGATTCGCTTTGATTAATGGTTTTAAAAATCTGATGCAACAAATACACTTGATAACGAATGATCGACTTAACACCTACTTGGTAAGACAAAAACAAGGTAGCCGCACCTAACAACCCTGAAATACTCAGCACAGCCAACCATACCGATAACGGTTGTGAAAAGAAATCAATCAATACGGAGAAGCCAAACTGAGTTAAATAATCAGCATCATTCAAGTGATTTAGTCCAGCAATAATACCAAGCAGCCAAACCAAGCCTAATAGAACTGATGTTGCCATCAAAGTTTGAATCAACCAAAATGATTTTTTTTCTTGACTGTAGTATCCACCCAACATCCACTTCAAAACTGTCAAGTAATGCTTCAGTTGTTGCTTTAAAGTTGAATGGCTCAAGGTTTTATATAGTCACTTGATGCCAATTTAAGATTT
>CALLLZ010000023.1 GCA_938008005.1 uncultured Marinicella sp.
AAATGTCTATAGATCGTATTTTTGAGAATCTTGGAGAAAGTCTAATTTTCTTGTAATCTGTCATCACCTGCTGACATTGGTAACCATCTTTACGAGAGTCTCCAAATAAATTAAAATCCGTCCATAACGTGCAACCAAGGAAATTTACACCATCGATGCTTACAGAATCTTTTTCTAGAATATGTATATTGCTTCCCTTGCTTTCTTCTTTTAATTTATCAACAAGCTTTGGGTATGCAGATCCATAAAATTCATGATTACCCATCACATAAATTACCGGAATGTTACTTATATTATTAATAGCCCATTTAAGTCCTTTATCTTTGACGTGCACATCACCAGCTAAAACGACAACGTCAGCACCCAAACGATCTACCTGATAAGCTTCGAATTCGATATGTAGATCACTTAAAACTAAAATTTTCATTATGGTTATTAATTTTGTGGTTTGTTTTAATTTGTATTATAGGTAGCAAATAAAATTGCATGTTGGAATTATGTAATTATTTGTATAAATCAAAACCCGATCTGACAGTTACACTTTTTTCAATAACCAATTTTCAGATTGGTCAGTGTTTTCCCGCAAAGCCCTTTGAGTATTATATTTTATCAGCCAGTGATCAAGGTCTATTTGTAGTTCATCGGCAGATTGACAAACCTTTTTCCTTAAATTAACCAGATGAAATTCATTAAAAAAACATACATTGGTTCATGACTGAATGATAAGTAAATAAACATCTTATGTGAAAATTTATTTAACCCATCACTCAACAATAAGTAACCACCCTATTTTGGAAAAATAAAGAGGCTTTATTGGAAACAAAAGACAATCGAATTATCCTTCAAATCCATCATAAAATATGACACCACTGCTTCCGGTCAATTCCACAATCACATCAGGAGATTGAGAGTTTTCACTGATGCTGATTGCTGCACGGAAGCGCCCTTCTTGGTTTGGGCTGAATTCTATAGTGAATTGACATTGTCCTTCAGGAGATAAAGTTGCATTTGTGCATTGATCATTCAATGCGTTTATTTCAAAGCCTTCAACATCAGGACCAATCAAAGTGAGGATGTCTATGGTGATTTCTTGTCCACTAGAGTTAGTTATCGTGACCGTTGTAGGAGCTGAATTATTACCTAATGCTATTTCACCAAAATCTATAGCATTTATAGATGATTGAATATTGGCAGGAAGGTACTCTATAGCGCCAATGTCACAGGTTGCTGTGCCATTCCCATCACCATCTTGTGGACGTTCTAGACCACGGCCATCTGTTGTGGGACAGCTACTTCCAGACGCAGCATCTATAGCAGGACTATCTAGGCGTGGCTCTACAAACGGGACGGTTTCACCAGAATTATTAATTGGTCTGAGCTTAATATCTGTGTCTGTAATTTCTATGTCACTATTCAAAGTGGTAATCGGACACCCATTGAGATCGCCAAAGATGTTATTACCGCCTGAACTTAATGTTCCCTGTCCTTGTTGTGCACAATTTAATGGTACATCAAGCTGCCCTGGAGGTTGATAGTTATTCGCCAATATAGAATTAGTAATCGTTACATCAGCGGAATTGGCCACTGTTAATGCCCCACCACTGATACCGCTGGCAGCTCCGGTGTCTCCAGAGTTACCTGTAATTGTAACGTGGTTAAGTGTGTAGTTATCACCACCCAGGTATAAACCACCGCCTTGATTACCGGTTATGGTGACGTTTTCGAATACGCCACTACTGGATCCTCGTGCCCAAACTCCGCCACCACTTACGGCACGATTGCCATCTATTAATGTGTCGCGAATATCAAAAGCATTATTGACGATAATGCCACCACCAACAAATCCATCAACAACGCCTCCAGTTATACGAGAACGTCGAATAATCAAATCGCCTGGCCAAGCTTCTATACCACCACTTGCAATGGTGATATCTTCAAGGCGCAAGGTTACACTTTCATTACCAGTAACAAATACTGCACCACCATCTCTGCCATCGATGATGGTATTTGTAGCGCCATTCCCTAACACCACCAGATCATCTGTAACAAAGAGGAAAGTGGCATCATCTTGTGTGAATACACCACTACCCAAAGCGATAACTTGTTGTCCTGGTAAGGCATTAGATTCCTCAACAACTGCACGCAGTGTGCAGACACCATCTTCTGATTCACAAATGCCATCGCCTGGATTGGTGTCTGATTTATCCAAAAACCCATCTTCTACCGCATCAACATAGAAATCAGCTGGTGGTACAACATTGTATGTGTAAGCAACTTCGTTATTAGGATTAACATCAATCTGATCCTGTGTTGCACGTGCTACAAAATTTAATTTTGTTCCTGGAGTGGCTATTGTATCGACCTGAGCAGTGATATCTACCTCGCTGGAAGAACCTGGGTTCAAGTTATCAATATTGCAGGTGACTTGAAGTTCATTAAGCATGCAGCCAGAGCCACTGACAATAATTGAGCCTGGTGTTAAACTTTGAGGTAAGTCAACACTCATTTCAACGCCTGTGGCAATGGTGGCTGGACCTGCTGTGGGGGGATTGTTCAGTGCTGTGAATTGAATATTTATAATTTGATTGGGTAAAGCCCTTTCGCTGGTTGCTTGGGCGGACATTTCTATATCTAATCCGTCAATCGCATTGATGTTGAAATTATTACAGCCAATCAATGTTTCAGAGGTTGTGGTTTCGCTACCATCATCTCCAGTCACGCGGTCAGCCAGACACAGTTCCACATTATACGTTCCAGGTGCAGAATATATATGTTCTCCTGTGATGAGACCTACGCCGTTACCCGACTGCCCCACTTCAGGCCCTCCACCATCTGTCTCTGTTTCATTCTCAATGCTGCCATCACCCCAATTGATGATGAGGCGATGCTGTTCATTTGGGTCTGGATCATAAAATTCTGCATTCAAACGATATACGAACCCAACACTTACTGTAGCATCCTCTGGAGTTACCACCATAGCCGGATCATTGACCTCTGCAACTGTTAAGTGTACTTGTTCGGCAGCTGACACAAATACACCGTCTGT
>CALLLZ010000024.1 GCA_938008005.1 uncultured Marinicella sp.
TCTGTCAGCAGCAGCATGCACAAAGCCTAAATCAAAGTGTGCATTATGACCGACTAAAATAGCACGGGTACAGCCAGCAGCTTTAATGGCTTTACGAATTGGGGTGAAAATTTTGCCTAGAGCAGCATTTTCCTCCATTGAGAGGCGCAATGGGTGATTTAAATCTATACCAGTCACATCTAAAGCAGCTTGTTCAATGTTTGAACCTTCAAAAGGTGTTACATAAGCATTGACGGTTGCACCGGGCTTTAATATACCGTCTTCATCCATATCAATGATCACGGCGGCAATTTCCAATAAGGCGTCTTTTTGATTGTTGAACCCACCAGTTTCAACGTCGACTACAACGGGTAAAAATCCTCTGAATCGGTCTTTGATAGTTGCCATTTATGTATTTAATTTTAAAATAGGTATTGTAATAGACAGCAGAACAGAAAAGTAGTTTTGTTGAACTTGCTTATCTTTGTGGTTTAGGTGAAACATACATCGGTATCTTGGCATTGGCGACCAATTGGTCATTGATGTCATGAACATTAACTACTAACTCGACATCTTGAGTGGTTTGCCATTCAAAGTCATCAATTTCACATGTGGCGGTAACATTTGTCTGGGCTTTGGCTAAGTATTTGATATCCATACCTTTGGGGATCCATCGCATGTTTTTTGCTATTGAAATTTCCATTAAAGTACCACCTACAAATTCACACAAATTTGCCATCGCAATCGCATGTATTGTACTGATGTGGTTGTGAACACGACGTTTCTTTTTTATGGTTGCTTTAGCAAAACCAGGCCTGATTTCAGTAAAAACTGGTTTGATTGAACCAAAGTAGGGTGCTTTGAAGCAAATGGCTTTCGAAAACAACCATAAGCTGGCTGGAAATTTTTCAAATTTTTGTAATAAGGCATGGGTTTTATTTCGTGTTTTCATGATTTTGTATGCTCCATAATATATTGATCAATAATGTCTTCCAAAACATTCAGTGGTACTGAACCACTGCTTAGCAAAGAGTCATGAAAAGTGCGGATATCAAATTTATTACCTAAAGCTTGTTCAGCTTTACGGCGCAATTCCCAAATCTTAATTTCACCGAGTTTATAGGATAAAGCTTGAGCCGGCCAAGCAATATAACGATCAATTTCTGTGCGAACATTGTGTTTAGATAATGCGGTGTTGTCTTCCATTAACTTGATTGCTTCATCACGGCTCATACCCATGGCATGCATGCCAGTATCGACCACCAAACGCATGGCACGCCACATTTCATAAGTTAAACGTCCAAAATCTGAATACGGATCTTGATAAAAACCCACCTCTTTACCTAGTTTTTCAACATACAAACCCCAGCCTTCACCAAAGGCCGAAATATATGCATTTTGTCTGAACTTAGGCAGTTCAGTTAATTCTTTGGTTAATGCAATTTGTAAGTGATGTCCTGGAACGGCTTCATGAAATGTCAGCGCTTCTAAGTTATATAGAGGTCTGGTGTGTAAAGCATGTGTATTGACCCAATACTGTCCTGGACGAGTTGAGTCTAATGGAGCCCCTACATAACGTCCTGTGGTGTAATTGGGCGCTATACCAGCGGGTACTGGATTAACTGCGTAGGATTGACGGGGTAGATGAGTGAAAAGTTCTGGTAGTTTGCCATCCATGCGTTTTGAAATGTCGCGGGCTACTTTAAGCAAGTCATCAGCACTTTTGGCATAAAACTGAGGGTCGGTTCTCAGGAAGTTTAAAAAATCTGCAAAACTGCCTTCAAAATTTAAATCAGCGATGATGGTTTCCATTTCAGCACGTATGCGTTTCACCTCATTAAGTCCTATCTGGTGAATTTCTTTGGCGCTCAGATTCAATGTTGTATATTCTTTGATTTGTTGTTGGTAATAAGCTTGACCATTTGGGAAACTGTAAGCACCGATGCTGCTGCGTGCACCTGGTAGGTACTGTTGTTGCATAAAAGTTTTGAATTTTTTATAGCTTGGATTAATCCTTTCAGTAATGATCTTTTTTGCTTGGGTTTGAAATTCGCTGAATTGTTCTTGATCGATGTGTTTGGGTGGTTTTAAAAATGGTTGATAAAATTCAGATTCTTCTGGATCCTCCTTGATATAAATTTGAATGAATTCAGGATAATGTTGGATAATCGACTTAGGCTGAGTAAAACCACGTGCTAAGCCGGCTTTCATGTTATCCATGTTTTGTTGCATGACATTTTCGACTTGCTTCATTTTACCTAAATGGTTGTTATAGTCTTCAGCATTTTTGAATGATGAAAATCGATGCATTGTGGCTAATTGAACATGAAATGAACCTTCAGCAGTTATAGGCATTTCATATTCTTTGAATGTATTATCAGCAATGACTTCTTGCAAGAAACGTTGCTGCATTTGTAGTGACACTTGGTCCTGAAAGTCTAGTTTGTTGGTTTTTATGTCATTTAATTGGTCCAATAACGGTTGTAGTTTTTGATTTTCAGCCCGGTAGTGTGCCGCAGAAACATCATTCAGTTTGCCTGCTTGGCTTTTATCGCCCAGTCGATAAGCGGTTTGTGGATTTAGTTCAGTTTGTGCTTGAATCACTTCATCCAGCAGTTTGTGCAGTTTCTTGCTTTCTCGGTTGGCCTCTGCAGTTATGCTAACCAGGAATGATAATGTGATAAATATAATGTTCTTCATTTTGGTTGGTCTCGAAAGTTAGGGCTTTATTAATGCAATATGCGAACGCGAATGGTGCCATCAATTCCATTCAATCGTTTGACAATTGAGTCAGATGAGTCGCAGTTAACATCCATGATGACATAGCCGATATCACCAGAAGTTTGTAAATACATGGCGGCAATATTGATAGACTGGCTAGAGAATGCATGGTTAATTCTTTCCAGCATACCCGGTTTGTTTTCATGGATATGCATCACGCGGGTTAGATCTTGATGCAAGGTTGGTAAAGATACTTCTGGGAAGTTAACCGCAGAAGAAGTAGATCCATTGTTGGAATACTTAATTAATTTGTCAGCCACCTCATTGGCAATGTTGACTTGTGCTTCTTGGGTGCTACCGCCAATATGAGGTGTTAAGATGACATTATCAAATTCAATCAATGGTGATTCAAATGGGTGGTCATTACTGGCAGGTTCAATTGGAAACACATCGATGGCTGCGCCGTTTAAGTGATTTGATTTTAAGCTTTGAACCAAATCATCGATCACCACAATATGCCCTCTGGCTGCATTGACTAAAAAAGAGCCTTGGGGTAACAATGCCAGCTCTTTTTTACCAATCATTTGTTGGGTTAATTCAGTATCTGGCACGTGAAGAGACAGTACGTCAACTTGGGGTAAAAGTTCGTCCAAAGAAGCCACAGCTTCACTGTTACCCAATGGTAGTTTGTTTTCAATGTCATAATATTTGACTTTCATACCCATGGCTTCTGCCAAGATGCATAATTGAGAGCCAATGTGGCCAAATCCCACAATACCAAGGCTCTTACCTCGAGTTTCGTTGGAGTTAATTGCTGATTTTAACCATTGACCACGATGCGCTTTGGCGTTTTTTTCTGGAATGCCTCGCAGCAGTAGAATGATCTCAGCCATAACCAGTTCTGCCACACTGCGGGTATTAGAGAAGGGGGCGTTGAACACAGGAATACCTTGAATTTTACAATGTTCTAAGTCCACTTGATTGGTACCAATACAAAATGTCCCTACAGCCATTAACTTATCACAAGCTGCTAAGTTTTGACCTTTGAGTTGAGTGCGTGAACGGATGCCTAAAATGTGTGTATCACTTAATATGCTTTGCAGCTCCACATCTTCAGGAGTGCTGTTGTAGATGTGGATGTTGTCATAGCCATCATTTCTGAATAGTTTTTCGGCATTGGGGTGTACACCTTCCAGTAAAACAACTTTGATTTTTTCTTTACTTAAGGATAGTTTGGTCATATTCTTTGCGTCTTTGATTGACATTTTTTTAGCTGAAAACAGGATTTTAACAGATATGAATGTAGATGAATTGTCTTCTTTAATAGAAACTGAACTGAGTGGACTGGCTTGGTCTATGCAGCCTCAGGATTTAATTAAATTTGGGCAAGACTGGACCCGTTTCCATGAACCCAATGCATCGGTGGTATTTTTTCCTAATGACATCGATGAAGTGCAAAAGATTGTTCTGGTTGCCAACAAACATAAACAAGTCGTGATTCCATCAGGTGGGCGAACCGGTTACAGTGCGGGCGCAGTTGCTACTTTGGGTGAATGGATCATTTCAATGGTGCGACTCAATCAAATCAGTGATTTCAATCTTGTTGATCAAACCCTTCGGGTAGGTGCCGGTGTTATCACTGAACAATTACAGAACTTTGCTGAAGAACAAGGTTTATTTTATCCAGTTGATTTTGCTTCTTCTGGCTCCAGTCACATTGCTGGAAATATTGCCACCAATGCCGGTGGCATTCGAGTACTGCGCTATGGATTAACTCGTGATTATGTGTTGGGTTTGACCGTGGTAACCGGAGCAGGTGAGATACTCAAGCTGAACAAAGGTCTGGTGAAGAATGCCAGTGGGTTGGACTTCAGGCATTTGTTCGTTGGTTCAGAAGGTATTCTGGGCATTGTTGTAGAGGCCGAAATCAAATTAATTCGAACACCACCTAATCAAGCGGTGATGTTGCTGGCATTGTCATCACTCGAAGCCGTGATGTCGATTTTTGCTTTGGCCAGGAAATCATTGATTTTATCATCTTTTGAATTCTTCTCAGACAGGTCATTAAATCGAGTGATGCAACACCGTGAATTTGATAATCCATTTGAAGGCATTCACCCATTTTATGTGTTGTTAGAGTTTGATGAGGATGAAGCGGCTGCTATGCAGGTTTTTGAATCTGGTATGGAGTCAGAATGGGTGACTGATGGTATCATTGCACAAAGCATAGACCAAGCCCAGCAACTATGGCAGTACCGAGAAGGTATATCAGAGTCCATTGCGCATTTTACGCCTTATAAAAACGACATCTCAGTCAAAATATCTAGAGTACCTGATTTTATGCAACAATTGGAAGATGTGTTGGCATCAGAGTATCCTGATTTCGAAACTATTTGGTTTGGTCATATAGGCGATGGTAACTTACACTTAAACATCTTAAAGCCAGAAAAAATGGATACTGATGAGTTTAAAAAACAATGTGAAGCTGTCAATGTACATGTTTATGGGTTGATTGCTGAATTTGAGGGCAGTATTTCTGCTGAACATGGTGTTGGCTTAATTAAAAAGCCTTTTTTGCCTTATTCTAAGTCAGCAGCAGAAATCAAATTGATGCAAGCTGTTAAACAAGTGTTTGACCCCAATGGTGTGCTGAATAAAGGTAAAGTGGTGGAATAGTTTGACTCAACAGTATATGTCATTCTGATTGAGTCGAAGGTGAATAGAAGAATCTGGTAAAGTTAACCACCACTTTAAAAACACATCACGCCAAATCAACGAGATCCTTCAACTTCGCTTCGCTGCGTTCAGGATGACAACATACCTGTCATTCTGATTGAGCCACAAGCGAATAGAAGAATCTCGTACCAATCACGTAATTTCAGTTATCTTGGGGATTAATCCAGTCTTTTATCAGAGGGTCAACTCTTTGTGTATCTTTGGACAACGCTCCGCTTTGCTCAAGATGACTAAGTTTGTTGGGCTTTATTGGTTGATCAGTCTTCAGATTGAAGCCATTGTGGTGCGGGATCATTTTTATCAAGATAGTTATCTATTGCCTCTATTTCTGGGTCGGTATTATCGCTTTTTGTTGCCATTATGCTGATGTCGTAATAAGTTTCTTTATCGTTAAATTTAAATGATGCCCATTCGTTGTTGTTGCTTAAGATGCTTGGATTAGCCACTTCGGATCTAATACCGTTATTAATTTCACTGATGATAATATCTGTGTAAATTAAATCAGATTCCGCTTCAATAGCCTGTGTAATAAAGCCGAAGTCATTTTTCTCAATAGTGAAATTAACCATTTCACCTTGTTTAGTTATCATAGAAAACTCAGCAGGCTCACTGTCGTTTATTTTTAATATATACTTTAAAGTGATCAGTTTGTTGTCTGTATGGGCACCACTGAATTCATGGGCCGTTGATATCAAGGAAATCGAACTCATCAATATAGTTAATAAGCCAATGGCTGTTAATTTGATTGTTTTTGCTGTGTTCATGGAGTTCTCCTGTTTTAATTGTTTGATTCGATAAATGTTGAAGTTAGTACCGTGGTTGACGTGGTTGTTCAGTATGGTTTTTTGGCCATGTTTTTGAGTGAGGACTAACAAAGCTAAATGGTTTTGGTATGGCTCATGGCCTAATTGAGCTTTACAGGCTTCATCACAACTGAGTTCTATGCTTTGTCGAGCTTTTTGACATAATAAGTACGTTAATGGATTGAACCAAAACAACCTTTGCATCAATGTGATTATGAGTAACCAGAATTGGTCGTGACTTTGAATGTGTTGTTGTTCATGTGTTATGACAGTTTGAAATGCGTTTGACTGTTTCAACTGTTCATTGACCCAAATGATGGGATTGAAATAACCAGAAATAAAAGCCCCGTTTATTCCTTCGGTAAGGCGAATATTGTTTTTTTTATTGTATGGTTTCGATTGACACCTTAGTTTGCTGATTAGTTTTGATGTTGTAATTAAGTCAATAAAAAAACGAATCAAACCGATAAAAAGCATGGTGCCGAATAATGCCACCCAATTAAAATTAGACTGTATTACAGTGGTTTGAGTAGACAGTTGTTCAATGATTTGGAATGATTGTATAGGTAATGTTTGAATGTTCGATGGTGATAACGAAATGGAGATTAAACCAAAAGGAATTAACCATGCGGTAATAGCAAGCATCAAAGTATAAAACTTGATCCTGTAGGGTATTTGCATCATATAGAAAATAGCTAATGCACTGCATGTGAGCGTCATGTTAACGATCAAATATTTAATCATGGTGCACTCTTATCTTTGTTCACAACTTGTTTTAGGTATTCCAGATCTTCATCAGATAAGGATTCGTTTTCAATTAAGTGATTCATTAATGATCTGGAATTGCCGCCAAATACCTTGTTGATGAAATTATCTAGCATGGGTTTTCTCATGCTGTTTGCAGAAGCTGAGGTTGTATAAAATATAGTGCGGCCTTTTTTTGAGGCTCTTTGGATGGCCCCCTTCTTTTCTAATCTATCAATAATGGTTTTAACTGTAGAGTAAGTGACATCTTTGGTTTTAATTATTGTTTTGTGTATTTCAGGCGCGGATGCTTGTTTTTGTTGCCAAAAAAGCTGTAATACTTCTGTTTCAAAATCAGATAATTTCATATCTACAAATGTAGTGGTAAAATTGTAGTTTAGCTTTATCTCTACAAATGTCAAGAAAGACTTGTTGTTAATTTGAAACCGTGAAAGTTTAAGTTGGAAAGTATTTTTGAGGTTATTCAATAACCAGATGGTATGTTTTTGGCGGAATACCGATGGCATTCGGTTTGCTTTTGCTGTTCTGTTCAAAAGCTTTAATTTGTTTACTTGCAAAAAAAGCTGATAATCTATGTGGTTAGGGTTTTGCCGGCGAAGTGCCGGCGTTCCCTAGCAAATACGTTTAAATGATTACTTAACCTGAAGTAATGGCATTGTGTTGATTCGAGAGGTAGTCTTCATATTGCAATTTAAATTGTATGCCTTCTTGAATATCTTCAGAGTCTAATTTAAATTCTACCCATTTGTTTCGTAAAATTAATTTGGTGGGTGACCCTATTAATTCTACTTGACCGAACTCTCCCAGTTGTTTGACATTGACTTCGGCTAACAACTGTTGTGCTGCATAAGGTATGCCTTCTTCTGGTATCAATGTGGTTTTGATATCAAGCTGATAGTCACCAAATGCAAAGCTCGATTGTTGATTGTCATCAATATTGATTGAAGCGGTTTGATGAATGGTGTTTTTAGAATCTTTTGAGCTGAACTCAATGTTCATCTTTGCAATTGAATTACTGACTAAATTGGTGGCGTAACTTTGAGCCAATAATCCGCCAAAAATTAAAGTGGTAATAACACTGATTTTTATAAATGTAGTGATGTAGTTGTTTAAGTTTGCCATGTCAGTTCTCTCTTCTGTGTTTATCTGCTTGTTGATCCTATAAACGCTTCAGACTTGAAATAGTTACTTAGGTTCCCGTTTTTTTATTGTTTCAGTTCGCTAGTTAAAATTATGCACTTTTAGTGCAAGGCTTTAGCTGCTCCACATTGATGTTTAAGGTGTTGAAGAATATTTGCCCCACTTTTGGGTGGTTGACTTTAGTCAACAGGTTTTAGGATCATCAGTTTTATAGGTTGGCTGAAGCCAACTATCCATTGAAAAAAATAACATGGCTATGCACTACAATCCTGTTCCACGTTTATAACTGTTTGATTGATAAAAAATAATATTGTGTGAGCAAAAATTATTAATTACGGGCATATCTGTTGATATTAAAGGGTTTGAACAACATCAATTGATGTGAAACAGGAGTCAAGTGCATAGCCATGAAAAATAATGTCTATTTTAATGCCATGGAAAATTTGTCAAATAAAAATACTGAAAATTATTGTTTCGAAGTAAGGACTTTAGTACGCAAACCAACCTATGGACTTTTAGTCCATAGTCATTGAGTAATTCTAAGGTTTTTATTCAAGCCAAGTGACGGGGTCAATTTTGTAATAATTGACAAGAACTTGGTATAAATCAGGGTGTTTGCGTTTAAATGTTCTGGGTTGTTCGTAGAAGTGTTCGGAGATAACAGCAAAAAATTCTGCCGGATTGGTTGCGCCATAATGGTTAAAAAAAGAGCGATTTCTAAGCTTGGCTTTAACTATCAGGCTTTTAAATTCTTTGCTCATAACTTTACCCCAAGTTTTTAAATGTGCGCTGTCGAGCCAAGGGCGCCCATCACCAGCTCCATCGGCTTGATCCAATTGGTGAGCGAATTCATGGATAACGACATTGCTGCCATCGTTGGCATTTTTACCACCATGAATTGAGTCAGCCCAAGAAAGAACCACTGGACCACGAACCCATGATTCACCAAGGTGATGGCCTGGCTTGTCTTCGTGGTTGGGGTTTTTGAAACCGGCGGGGTAGATCAGTATGGTTTTTAAATGTGGGAAATAGTTGGTTTTTCGATTGAGTAACAATAAGCAAGCTTGTGCAGCGATGGTTACGCGTATCTCATCGGTGATTTCAAGTCCAGCGTGACCAGAGAAGTATTTCTCAGATAAAAAAACATTGATATGACCGAGCAACTCTTGTTGAAGTTTAGGTGGAAGAAAGTGATAAATCGCGACGTTGTTCTCAATGTAAGTGACCCATTTTGAAGGCGTCTGTAAATTGAAAATTTGTTGTCTCTTCTGTTGTTTACGCCATTTAAATATTTGCCATATACAAAAGAAAAGTAATAATGTAAGGGTGGTTATGATTGTGGATTTCATATTAAATTATTGCCAGTAAAAAAATATTATATATGAAGTTTTGATTTATCAGAGGAATGTTATTTTAGTTCTTATAATTACAAATTATTAATGAAATATTTACTTAAC